>JAYUFI010000396.1:0-2108 GCA_043738805.1 Planctomycetaceae bacterium
CGCTGCCGCAACTGCTGCAAGCCGAACAAGTCGCTTCAGCGAGCGGGCAACAACCGACTCGCCACAAGTCGGTCATCAACATCTTTCTGTCTGGTGGTCCGCCACATCAGGATTTGGTGGATTTGAAGCCGGATGCACCGACGGAAATTCGGGGCGAGTTCCTGCCCATTGCGACCAATGTGCCGGGTATTCAGATTTGCGAATTGTTGCCGAAACTCGCGGAGATGACCGACAAGCTGGCGATCATTCGGTCGCTAGTGGGATCTGACGGACGTCATGCCGCGTTTCAATGTCAGACAGGTCGCCGCTTTGCAAATCAAATCGCTGGCGGTTGGCCATCAATGGGGGCGAACATCTCGAAGTTGCAGGGAGCCGTCGATTCCGCCGTGCCGCCGTTTGTCGGACTCGCACCGAAGATGATTACCTCAACATGGGCCGATCCCGGTCAGCCAGGGTTCCTCGGTCCCAGTCACGCTCCGTTCTTGCCCAACGCGGAAGGTAAGAAGGACATGGTTCTGAATGGCGTCGATTCCGATCGTTTTGGAACTCGCAAATCGCTGTTGAAGAACTTCGACACGCTACGACGCGATGTCGATGCCAGCGGAATGTTGCGCGGCATGGATAAGTTCACCGAGCAAGCTTTTGGCATCTTGACCTCCAGCAAACTAGCCGAGGCGATTGATCTCGAACGTGAAGACCCGAAGCTCCGCGACCGTTATGGTCGAGGCAGCGACAAGCCTGCCGGTTATGGCGATGCCGGCCCGTTGAACAACGATTATTTTTTGCTGGCTCGCCGCTTGGTTGAGGTTGGAGTTCGCGTCGTCACGCTGGCTTACGGTCGTTGGGATTGGCATGGAATGCCTCACGGGACGAACTTCTCAAACGCCCGTGAACATTTTCCAATGCTCGACATCGGATTATCAGCGTTGATCGCAGACCTCGAAAGACGTGGTCTGCTCGACACAACGACCGTGCTCGTTTGGGGAGAGTTCGGTCGCACTCCGAAGATCAATCCGGTCGGTGGTCGAGACCACTGGCCCGAAGTCGCTTGTGCGATCCTCGCTGGTGGCGGACTCCGCACCGGTCAAGTCATCGGCTC
The DNA here is from genome assembly GCA_043738805.1 of Planctomycetaceae bacterium. Lineage (GTDB taxonomy): Bacteria > Planctomycetota > Planctomycetia > Planctomycetales > Planctomycetaceae > SXKJ01. Next base: position 1,100 of record JAYUFI010000396.1, read on the forward strand.
GACGAATCGCAATGCCGAACATGCAAAAGATCGCCCGGTGACGTTTCCAGAAGTCTTCGCCACGCTGTATCACTCGCTCGGTATCGACGTGAACACGGCCACGATCAACGATCTCTCCGGCCGCCCACAGTACGTCACTGACGGAGTGCCGCCGATTCGAGAGCTTGTCTGATCAATGCCATTCAAGTTCCGTTGGCTGACTCTGTTTTGCAACTTTGCGACGTGGTTGTTGCCGACAAGTCGGCACGTCGTTTGTGTTCCTGCGGAGTTCGATATGTTTTCTCGTTCCCCTCTGACGTTCCTGGTACGAACGTTTTTCGCCGTGAGTTCTGTTCTGTCGCTGTCGGGCGTCGTCACTGTTAGCGAGGATGTTTCTCCGAAGAAGCCCGACCCGTTTGTGGATCGAGTCGTCTCATTCGAGCCTGGCCTCGGTGCAGGATACGGCGAAAAGAAATTGCCCGACATCGTACTCGGCGGCCCGCGAGGGGGGGGGAAATTGGCTCCGTCGAATCACGTTCTGTCATTGGGAAACGGCGGTCGCATCACGTTGGAATTCGTCGACAACGAAGTGATCGACGGCGATGGTCCCGATCTCCTGATTTTTGAAAACCCGTTTTTGGAGAGGCCCGGAGACGACCCGAATCGCGGTCACTTTGAACTCGCCAAAGTGGAACTCAGCCACGACGGCATTGAATGGCATGAGGTTCCGTATGATCGAGGGACTCGCAAAGGTTGTGCTGGTCATCATCCGGTACTCGCCAACGTTGACGACAATGAGATTGATCCGACTGATCCCGCCAAAGCGGGGGGCGATCCGTTTGATCTGAAAGATGTCGGCTTGAAGATCGTTCGCTTTGTGCGGATCACCGATCTCGGCAACGGCTCCGGCGACAACGGCACCTCCGGGTTCGATCTCGATGCCGTTGCCGCCGTGCATTCGCGACCCAGGAAGTAGATGCTGCAAAATCTCGTAGCCCGGTTTTCCAAACCGGGCGGGACCGTTCGCCCG
>JAYUFI010000397.1:0-14836 GCA_043738805.1 Planctomycetaceae bacterium
CCCCAACCTACGGCATGGAGCCTCAAGCGATTGCATCGCCTCATCGTCACCAGCGCGACGTATCAGCAGTCGTCACGAGTCACTCCCGAATTGTTGCAACGCGACGCATCGAATGAGTTGCTCGCGCGTGGGCCTCGGTTTCGCGTTGAAGCAGAATTGGTTCGCGATTCGATCCTGAGTATCAGCGGTTTGCTCGGCAGAAAGATCGGCGGGCCGAGCGTGTTTCCGCCACAACCGGCGAACGTCACGACCGAAGGAACTTACGGAGCGCTCGCGTGGAAGGTGAGCGAGGGATTCGATCGGAATCGCCGCAGTCTTTACACGTTCGCGAAACGAACCGCTCCGTTCGCGATGTTCACGACCTTCGATGCTCCCAGCGGCGAAGCCTGCGTCTGTCGCCGCGAAGTGACGAACACGCCGCTACAAGCACTGACGCTGTTGAACGACGGCACGTTTATGGAAACCGCACAAGCACTTGGCCGCCGGTTTGCTTCGCAGAGCGGCTCGATTGACTCTCGTGTGCGGGAACTCTTCCGCGTTTGTTTGACTCGCCCGCCAACCGACGATGAAGTGCGATTGCTGACCGAGTTCTGGCAATCGCAACAGCAACGACTGACCGACAAACAACTCGACGCGGCAGTGCTCGCAGGAGCGGGAGACGGCGACGCGATCGAACGTGCGGCGTGGGCGATTGTCGCCAGAGCGTTGTTGAATCTGGATGAGGCCGTGACAAAGTAGTTTCGCAGCCGAGCAGCACGATCACGTTTTGAGCATTAACGAAGTCGGAGATGACAACCGCAAAGACGCAAAGAGCGCGAAGTGGGCAGATGGAACTCTTACTCTTCTTTGCGTTCTTCGCGCCGTCGCGGTTCAAAACTATGACGCTGCAATTTGATGCCAATGTGACTTCGACTTTGAGGCGGCTTTGCCGCGAAGGAATACGACGATGAATCATGCAGTCCAAATCGCTCGGCGACACTTCCTTCAGGATTGTGGCGTTGGTGTCGGCAAGATCGCGCTCGGCGGATTGCTGACGGGAGCTGCTCACAGCGCAATGGCGGCGAGTTCGGAAGTGGTCAATCCGCTGGCACCGAGGAAGCCGCATTTCACGGGCAAGGCGAAAGCGGTCATTCACCTCTTTATGGCCGGAGCTCCGAGTCAGCTCGACCTCTTTGACAATAAACCGAAATTGACCGAGTACGAAGGGAAGCCGATTCCGCCGGAAGTGGTCGGTGGGCAGCGGTACGCCTTCATTCGGCCCGATGCGAATTGCATGGGGCCGCGATTCAAGTTCGCGAAGTACGGGCAAAGCGGTGCCGAACTTTCCGAGGTGCTGCCGCATCTGGCAAAAGTGGTCGACGACATCTGCCTCGTGAAGTCGGTGAAGACCGATCAGTTCAATCACGCTCCGGCTCAGATCTTTTTTAACACCGGGTTCTCGCAACCGGGGCGGCCGAGCTTGGGGTCGTGGGTGTTGTATGGACTCGGCGCGGAGACCAGCGAACTGCCGGCGTTTGTGGTGATGTCCACAGGGGCGGGGATCAGCGGCGGTGCGGCGAATTGGTCGAGCGGGTTCTTGCCAACGGTTTATTCGGGAGTTCGCTTACGCAATCAAGGCGATCCGATCTTGAACGTGTCGAGCCCGCCGGGTGTCGACGCCAAATTGCAACGAGATTCACTGGACCTGATCGGCACGTTGAATCGTAAGCGACTGGAAGCGGACGGTGATCCGGAGATTGCGACTCGCATCGCGTCTTACGAGATGGCGTTTCGCTTGCAGACCTCGGCACCGGAGTTGATGAATCTGCGCAGCGAGTCGGAGGCGACGCTGAAGATGTATGGCTGCGATCCGGCTCAGCCGTCGTTCGCGCGGGCGTGCTTGCTCGCGCGGCGGATGATCGAGCGCGGGGTGCGGTTCGTGAATATCTACAACGAAGGTTGGGACGCGCACTCCGATGTCGCCGGGAACCTCAAAGGGAACTGCGGCAAGACGGATCAGGCGAGCGCGGCGTTGATCACCGACTTGAAGCAGCGCGGATTGCTCAACGAGACGCTGGTGATTTGGGGCGGCGAATTTGGTCGGACTCCGATGGTGGAGACGAACCCAGCACTGGGCCGGAGCCTCGGCCGAGACCATCATCCGCAAGCCTACACGATGTGGCTCGCTGGCGGCGGCACCAAGCCGGGGATGACGCTCGGTGCGACCGATGAACTCGGCTTTCACATCGTCGACAAGCCGGTCCACGTGCATGACCTGCAAGCGACGATTCTGCATCTGCTCGGTCTGGACCACGAACGCCTGACGTACCATCAAGCGGGCCGGGACTTCCGGCTGACCGACGTGCATGGGCATGTGGTGCGGGAGATTTTGGCGTGATGGTTTTGTTTCATGCGAAATTCGATCAACCGACCAGCTTGGCAAGATGCTCGATCAACTCAGACGATCCGACGGTTGCTTGCTCGCGAGTGAGCAGGTTCTTGATCTGCCAGTGACCGGCGGCGAATTCTCGATCGCCTGCAATGACGCCGATTTTGAAGCCTTTGCGACTGGCGTATTTCAGTTGCTCACCGATGCTGACTGCTTCCGGATAAACCTCGGCGGCGATACCGGCCGCTCGGAGATCGCGAGCCACGCGGTGATAGTCGCCCAGATGATTTGCGTCGAAGTAAGCAATCAAAACTTTGGCGGGTGTCGATGCGGCCTCGACCATGCCGAGCTCTTCCATCGCGGCCAACAGCCGATCAAGACCGAGGCTTGCTCCGACGCCAGGGAGCTTTTGCGTTGTGAAGAGCTCGGCCAAATTGTCGTAACGCCCACCGGAGCAGACGCTGCCGATGCCGGGAAGATCGCCGAGGAATGTTTCGTAAATCGTCCCGGTGTAGTAATCGAGTCCGCGCGCGATTGAGAGATCGAGTTCGACTCGTGCGGTGTTCGCTCCCGCTTGTCGAATCGTTTTGAAGAGTTCCGTCAGCCGAGCAACACCCGTCAGTCCGACGTCGCTCCCAGTGAGTCGCGTTTCTAACTGTGTGAGGATCGCTGCCGGTTCCCCTTTGAGTTCGGCGAGCGAGAGCACTTCGCCCGCTTGTTCGGCAGTTGTACCGACTCGCTCGACCATCTCAGCGATCACTTTGTCTCGGCCGATTTTCGGGAGCTTGTCGAGCGATCGCAGCACTCCGGATGCTTTGTCGGCAAGGCCGAGCTTTTCCAACAGGCCGTTCAACACGAGCCGGTTGTTGACCCGAATCGTGAACTTGGAAAAGCCGAGTCGCTCGAACAAGTCGTGAATCACGAGCAGCGTCTCGATGTCGGCGGCATTTGATGTCGTGCCGATCGTGTCGAAGTCGCACTGCATGAATTCTCGGTAACGACCCTTCTGAGTGTTCTCACCACGCCACACCGTGCCGATGTGCGATCGCTTGAACGGCGTACCGATTTCGTGAATGTGCTGCGCGGCAAAGCGAGCCAGTGGGACAGTGAGATCAAACCGCATCGCCACATCGCGGTCGCCGTTATCGCGGAATCGAAACAACTGCTTGTCCGATTCGTCGCCCCCTTTGCCGAGCAGCACTTCGGCGTGCTCAAGCGCGGGCGTGTCGATCGGCGAGAAGCCGTAGCTGCGATAGACCTGCCGAGCCGTGTCGATCAATTTCTCGCGTGCGATCATGGCGCTCGGCAGATAGTCACGAAATCCCTTGAGCGTGCTGGGCTTGATAATGCGGCGGTCCATGTGGCGGGCTGTCAAAAAATGAGGTCGGGGAGTTTGAAATGAGGTGAAACTCGCGACCGGTTTGGAAAACCGGTCTACGAAATCAACTGGTCAGGACGTTAATGATCGGCAGGCTCAATTTCTTCTTCGAGCCGTAGGCTTTCGCTCGTGGCTCTTGCGGTTGGAAGGCGTCGTTGAATTCGGCGATCTGTTCCTGGCATTCAAAGAGCATGTCGTAGAGGCCGTCGCCGTCGTACTCGCAATCGTCGGTCGTGTAGTCGCGGCAAATCTGCGGGCGGTCTTCGTACATGCCGCAAAGATTGTCCGACTGCAAATGGTCGCAAACGTTGTGGACCATCAAGAACCACGACTCGCCATCGACGAACAGCGAAATTTTTCCGTGGATCATGTACCAGCGCAAATAGTCGAAATCCTTGCGAGTCACCGGAGTCTCGATAGGCAAGGCAAAGTACTGGCAGCATTTGGCGGTACAGTATTGGCAGAGAACTTCACCCGGTTTCAGATCGGCTCGGGACACTTTCGGTTTGGGCATAACGGGTCATTTCTTCAGAAAAATGCGACTAACTGAATCAAGTTCAGCAGTTTGCTGGAGGAGATTTCAACGCAAAGGATGCGAGGAAGGGCAAAGAAATTTGGGCGATGACCATTTACTGGTCATCGCCAGTGTTTCCTGGCCAATGATCATGAGAGGTTAATCCTTTGCGTTCCTTCGCATCCTTTGCGTTGAAAACTGCTCAGTTTGAGTAACCGACTCGTGTCAAACGGGGCGGGATTCTATCGGTCAACCGTTTTGAGGGGTACGAACCGCAGGGGGTTTCGCCGCGTGAGCCGAGAGGCCGAAATCTCCTTCTTGACCCCCGGAAAAAAACCGACCTATGATCCCGGACGACGTGTCGGAGACCGTCATGTTCATCGCGGCTGATTTTGGATCGTTGGCCAATCACAGGCCGTGCAATTTTGCCTGACCGAAGCAGCCGTCATTAGAAGGAATGTTTTCCATGAAACGCTTTGGAATCTGGTTGAGCATTCTGGTATTGATCTGCGGCGGCATCGGCATGATGTTCGCTTCCAAGTTGATCATGGTCAGAAACAGTTGGTCGCAGAAAATCACCAAAGCGTCGGAGAGTCTGGTCGCCAAGCGGAAAGAAGCAACGGAGCTGGAACGGCAATTGGTCTTAGCGAAGACTGTATTAAATTCGGCTGCGTTTGATTGGGATCGGTATTGGTCAACAGTCGGTGTTGATAAAGGTCGCCAAGCGGGGACGATCGGCATCGGCATCGGGACGACACAAGGGATCGTTCAAGGCTCGGTGGTTTATGTCTTTCAGCCATCGGCTGACGGAACCGGCACCAGCTACGTCGGGCCGTTTAAGGTGGCTGCAGCTCAAGAAGCTCAAGCGGCTTTAACGCCGTTCTGGCGACTGCGCGAAGGTGAGGATGCCACTTGGCGCTATGGAGCAAACTGGCGAATTCGGTCGAATATCCCGCGTCAGCACAAAACCAAGTTCACCGATTTGGAGGCGATGCTACTCCGCAAGGACGAACTGCTGATCGCACAGCAAAAGCACTTGCTGATTCAACAAGAAGCAAAAAAAAGCGCTGAGGAACATCTCGCGTTGCGTCAGAAAGAACTCAGTGGCGATGCGGAATTGGCCGCCAAGCAAGAGAACTTGGAGCGGTTCCTCGTCGAGGGCTATCAAAAGGCGGTGGCGGAATTGGAGGTCGCTCGCGATGACGTGCAAGCGTTCGTCGATGAACTGCGACGTCAGACCAAACGAACGCGAGACCGCATCAATCAACTGACGACCGAAAACGAACAGCTCGCTAAGCAATTGAGTGAACCACCGAAGACCGCGCTGAAACCGTAGCCTGGTTTTTCAAACCGGGATAGCTGTTCACCAACGAAAAAAGTTGAATGGTGGGTCGGCTCTCCTGGGCCTTCCCGGTCAGTCCAGGAGCCCCGACCTACGGCTCCTGAACTTCAAATTTGCGGACCACGAGACGACTGCCCGGTTTGAAAAACCGGGCGACGAAACGGTGACTTTTTTCGCTGAATCAGCGGTCACGAACATTAGGCTCCCACTGTTATGGGTTTCGAAAACCGCGATTATTACCGTGATCCCGATTGGACTCCGCCATCAGAGGTAGGGGATCGCGGCCAGAATCCAGTCTGCCGCTGGATCATCGGGCTCTGCGTGGTGGTCTTTATTGGCCAGCACATCGAATCGCTAGAAACCTCGCGTTGGTTGGCGTTGAACTCAGCGGAAGTGATGCGTGGTCAGATTTGGCGTTTGGTCACTTACGCCTTCTGTCATGACACAAAAGGTTTGATGCACCTTGTCTTCAACATGGTCGGCGTGTGGTGGTTTGGCAGACCAGTGGAAGACCGAATGGGTTCACGAGAATTCCTCGGCTTCTATTTGGCGGCGGCACTGTTTTCGGGATTGGCTCACATGGGCCTGGAGGCGGTGTTTCTCAATCAAGCTTCAATCACCGTCGGAGCCTCCGGCGCGATCATGGCCATCTTGGCGACCTATGCGATGTGGTATCCGCGCCAGCAAGTCTTGTTGATGGCGCTGATCCCGCTGGAAATTCGCTGGATGATCGCCTTATTGGTTGCGTTGGACACGCTCCCGATCTGGTCCGCGCTAGCTGGCCGACAAATTCATGACGGCGTCGCGCACGGAGCCCATCTTGGCGGTCTGTTGTTCGGATTTTTGTATCAGATTTTTGAACTGCGCCTCACTCGTGGAGTTGGCTTTGGTGGCGTCGGTTCATGGTTCCGAAATCGAGAACGACGCCAGCACATGCGGCTTTACACGCCTGGTCCAGAGAATCTCGACGAAGACGAACTCAAGCAAAAAATGGATGAAGCTCTTCAGAAAATCTCTGAACAAGGCGAAGCGAGCCTGACTCCTCAAGAACGCAAAATTCTCTCCGAAGCGAGCCGCCGTCTTCGCGAACGAACGCGTTCGTGAGTGTTGAACGCGAAACTGTGTTATCTCCGGCCGATCATTTTTATCGTCGTTGAAAAATCACGATCGCGCATTGCGATTAGAGATGGTTTCAAAACTAGCACGGCGTGCCAGCGAGCGATTGAACACTTCAAAAAAGCAACCACTCACTGGCGCGTCGTGCTAGTGAATTCCGGTTTTGAAACCACCACTAGGCCACGTTGAGACAGCGACCGATTTCGCGGACGGCCTGACGCAATCGTTGACCATTTTCCACGATTGCCAATCGCAAGTAGCCTTCGCCCTCTTCGCCGAATCCTCGGCCGGGGCTGACGGCGACACCAGCTTCGTTGAGCAGCTTCATCGCGAAATTGAGCGAACCCATCTCTGACCACGGAGCGGGGATCTTTGCCCAAACGAACATGCCGGCCTTGGGCGCTTCAATCTCCCAACCCTGACGAGTCAGACCATCAACCAAAATGTCACGACGACGTTGATACTCTTCACAGAGACGGTCGATCGACTCGTCACCGTGTCGCATCGCCACGATCGCCGAGATTTGAATGGCTTGGAATATCCCGTAATCGTAGTAGCCCTTGATCGTGCCGAGGGCTCGCACCATTTCTGCGTTTCCGCAGCAATAACCGATGCGCCAACCGGCCATACTGTAACCTTTGCTCATCGTCGTCAGCTCCACGCCGATGTCGATCGCACCCGGCGTCGCCAAAAAACTGGGAGCCTTGTAGTTGTCGTAGCAGATGTCGGCATACGCAAAGTCGCTGATCACGAGGAAGCCGTACTTCTTCGCCAGCGCAATGAGATCGACATAAAAATCTTGTTCGATGCAGGTGCCCGACGGGTTGTGAGGAAAGTTGACGATGACGAGCTTCGGCTTCGGGAAGAGATGCTCGCAGGTGTAAGAAATATTGGAAAGGAATTCGTCTGGATTACGCACGTCGAGAGCGATGACATTGCCCGATGCGAGCATCACGGAATACGAGTGAATCGGGAACGTCGGAGCAGGAACAATCGCTGTGTCTCCGGGGCCCATCAACGCCAGGCACATGTGGCTGAAGCCTTCCTTCGAGCCGATGCAGGCGATGACTTCCGAAGCGGCATTCAACTTGACGCCGTATTTTCGCTCGTACCGCTTCGCGACTTCGCGACGCAGATTCTCGACGCCGTTCGACACGGAGTAGCGATGATTGCGAGCGTCAGACAACGCTTCAATCATTTTGTCGATGATGAATTGTTCTGGCGGGTCAGTCGGATTGCCCATGCCCAGATCAATGACGTCGATCCCGTCCTGCCGCTTCTTATGCTTCAGCTTGTTGATCTTGCCAAAGAGGTAAGGTGGGAGCCGCTTCACTCGGTCGGCGACCGGGATGGAAAAGGGCTCATCGGAAAAAGAGGCTTCAGTTTCACTTCGCATAGCGGTAGGCAGCGGAAAGTGGGGCGAGGGAATTGGACCGGAAGATTGCGGACGCGCATCCGCGGCGGCCAAACGGCGGGGGGATTCTACCAACCCGCCGGGGGATGAGAAGTTCGTGGATGACCCTGAAGACATCGGCGGACCTCAAGAATTTGGGGAAGTGGAGAGTTTGGTACAGACTCAAAGAAAATTAGCACGACGTACGAGCGAGTGATATTGGATCAGACCACTCGCTCGCGCGTCGTGCTAGAAAGTTAAAGTTATTGCGGTCTGGTTGCTTACTTCGGGGAACTCGCGGCCGGGCGTTTCGTGGAAGTCGCGGGACGAACCGGAGGAACGTCGGCATCATCAGCCGAAGTTGCGACAGCCGGTTTCACTCGACCATTCGGGGTGCCCTTCGCTCCGGCCTGACGAATTTCGCCAACGTCGTTCGCTGCGGAGCCACCTTTGGATGCAGCCGGTCGATTGCCATTCGGCTTCGTACCGTCGGCTTGAGAAGCGTTGTTCGCTCCGCCAGTCGATGTGTTCGTGTAGAAGTTATCGACTCGCGTCTCTTTCTTGATGGACTCGAAGACCTTCGCGACTTGCTCTTGAGTCTTCTGCTTCTTCAGCAAGTCAGCGAGTTCCGCTCGGACCTGATCGTCGAGTTCTTTGACGACCGGATCGGTGCGACCTTCGCACTTCAAGATGACGAATTGATTCAGCGTGCTGTCAATTTGAATTACCGCAGAGATTTCGCCAGTCTTCATTTTGAACGCGGCTTTCTCAACATTTTCACTGCCGGAATGACGCGGGATCGGCGGGACGCTGCCGTCGAGTGACTTGCTGGCTGGGTCGATCGAATATTCTTGGACGTACTTCTCGAAGTCGTCCGGATTCTCTTTCACCTTGGTCCAAGCGGCCTGAGCACGTCGCAAGTTGTCGCACAGAATCATGCGGCATTTGACGCGCGGACCGTATTCACGCTCGAACGCTTTTTTGATTTCGTCTTCGGCGATTTTGACCTCGGCTCCCGCCAACTTCTTCAGAGCAAGCATCGGCCAAATCACATCTTTGCGATATTGATCTGGCGAAATGCTTCGTTCGGCTTGCAGCATTTGCAGATATTGTTCGACCGGAATTTTGAACTCGGCCGCAATACGCACGATCTCTTGATCAACTTCAACTTTCGAGACTTCAACGCCCCGCTCACGACAAGCGAGTTGAATGATCGCGCGGTTGATCATGCTGTCGAGCACTTCTTTGCCGACTCGGACCACGCTTTCTTTGGCCACGTCATCCATCGAGATGAGCAGATTTTGTCCATTGTGGCTGACACGTGCTCCCGCTTCACCTTTGGGTGCCGCGCCCGGAGTTGTCCCAGAATTTGCTCCCTGTGTCGTGACAGCCGATTGCGAGTTCGCCGGTGCTCCGATGCGAGCTTTGCCCGATGCACCATCGGAACCGCTCGCACGAGCCGTTGCCTCTTCGGCAGCCGTTCCCGGCTGAGCACGAACGAATTGAAAACAAATCGCGGCACCGAGCACAGCGGCTCCCGTACCAGCGGCGACCCACAACAAGGTTGACTGAGAACGATTGAGTTCTGCCATGGCCTCGCATCCCTGCCGTCATGTCAGCGGCGTCTTAGAAATGACAGTTCCGAAATGAAACGCCTCCGATCGAAATCCTTTCGACCGTGAGAAGGCAGCGGGTTATAGGCCAGTCGCGAAAAATGGGTCAAGCTGGGTTTTGAAAACTTCATTTGGACTATCGCTTTGTCTCAGCCAAAGTTTCGGGTGGCTGGGGTCGAGCGAAGTAAGCCCCCAGCCTGCATTTCGCTGGGGGCTCGCGTTGCTCGACCCCAGCCACCCAACCCGAAATTCAAGAAGTGACGAAGCACTCGTGCAATCACCATTCGCAGAAATCCGTTACGAAGGCACGCTCCTGGCGGAAACTTTGTGAATGAGGGAGGGGCGTCTCAAATCGACAGAGTCCCTCAAGCTGCGCGCGATGGCATCGACGACGTCATACTTTGTCACTTCGTGTGGAAACTTTTGCTTCTTGCGTTGATCGCGAAGGCGATGCCACCACGAAAATGGACGATTGGTGGTGATGCTGATCGCTCTGTACAAGACCTGCGGGATCATCGAATAGTGCCCGACGAGACGACTGGCAATGTCCGAGATGCGGACGGGATTCCAATCACGTGCGATCCAACGGCAAAGCTTCACAACTTCGTAGGCCAACAGGTCCACGACCTGTCCACGATCACAAGCCATTTCAAAATCAATGCGATAGACCCGTTCGTCGCCGACGAGCACATTGCCCGTGTTAGCGTCGAGATGCGCGAGCCGGGCATCATCGGTCTCAAGTGCCAAACGGTGCCGGTCGGCCATCTCAGCGAAGACTTTCTCGACGAAGTTCATCCTTTGACGATCATCGAGAGTGATGTCTCGAAGCAGAGCTTGCAGCGAAGGAGATTCGATCCATTCCAATGCCAGTGATCGGCTGGAAGCAAGGTCGTAGGGCAGTTCATCCGACAACGCGGTCGGCACGGCTTGACCGCAGCGCTGCCAATGCTCAATCACGCGGCGTTCGTGCAAACAGCGATCTTCGGGTAAGCGCTGTCGAACGGTACTGAGATTTGACTGCGGCACGAACCGGACCAACCAATCGAGCATATGCCGCGGTGATTCCGTAAAGACTTTGAGAATGATCCGCCGCCCGCCAACGGGAACCAGATACAGACGATTCGAACTGGCGACCGAAAGTCGGCAGCGTTCCAGGTTGTCACGACTTGGCCACGGATTCGAGTCAGGGAGATCCACTTGGCAATGGGGGGATTGCTCTGCCGACGTTGTCATTGTGTCACTCATGAGAAGACAAACTCCTCCCGCAAACAACACCGTGAGTGCCGGCGGACTGGTCAATAGCCGTTACGCGGCACAACGCGAACGATCAGATTCGGATTGAGCTTGCGACTGGGATTGAAACACGTAGACCAAATCTTGACTGAACCACGTCGGCAAGAACTTCGCACGCCAAGTCTTCTTGGGAGTCAACAGACGCTGTTGTGAAAAGCCCGCATCCGCAACCAGTTTCTCGAACTCTGAGGCCGTCTGAAAATTCTTGTGCGCGTAACTGATTGGCGGAAACTTGCCGAGGAAAAAGTATCCGAACCGATAAGGCCAGTAGCAGATGTTGGGGATCACCGGAATGAAGTACCCGCAGGGCGCTAATTGCTTTTTGACCTGCTGAAGAAATTCCGTGGGATTATCCAGATGGTGAATGATCATGCTCGTGATGATGACATCGAACTGGCCCCCGAAATCAGGAATCCCATCATTCAAATTTGCTTGCGCGATGCGGCTGGTATCGAAGTCGTACAAGGCGATCGCTTCGTCAGAAATTTCCACTCCGTAGGTTTCATGCTTTTCGGCGAGCAATCGGTAGGCATGTCCAGGACCGACTCCGCAGTCCAGTACGCGACCCCCTGAGCCAATAAGCTTTCCCACAAGTGAGGCCAGGAAGCCATGCAGGCGTGTCTGCCGCGTTGTCCCGATCTTCTTACGGTGAATCCAATAGGCTTCGTAGTCGGAAACTCCGAAGCGACGAATCTCTGGTGCGACGGACGATGGCTGTGCCAGGGGAATACTCATTGTTAATTCCTGTTTGCGGACCATTCCTAATTGCTACTCGCTCTGGACTTCAGAGCGATGAATTCGCGAACTCATCAAGACTTGATGACAGACGACGCAACACACGAGTGCGATCAGTGATCACTTCAAAACCAGTTAGAACTCATACCGATCTCAGGCCGCGCGCTGTCCGAGTTGGTCGTCGGCCTGCCGATTCAATGCCGCTTTGCCAGCACGCTGAACCACGAACTCAATGCGATGTCCCAAATGGAACGGGGACGCTAGCGAAGAGAGAGGCTTCTCCCACCAAGTACGGTGATAGTTTGGGTGATCACCGAACTTGTCGGATTTTCCCGAAGTGAATCCGTGAGTCCGACACGAGAGCACGGTCAATCCCGCATCGGCGAGGTAATGCCTCATGCTGACGCGAGTGGGGACAAAATAATGACGCTCCACGAAGTAGTACCAATCCCGTGGATTCCACCACAGGCTCAGGCTTTGAGCGTTGAGCGTATTGAGATACATCACCCCTCCCGGACGTAACGCCGCTGCAAGGTTCAGCAAGACGGCCCGTGGTGCCTGCAAATGCTCGAACACGTTGTCCATCAGGATCACGTCGTAAACGCCGGATTCAAGTTTGACTTGTTCGATGGGACCAGGAAGAACACGCGACGCCGAAATAGATTCCGCGTGCCGCGCCGCTCGTGGCGACAGTTCATTGCCTTCCGCACACCAGCCGAGTTCGTCGGCAGCACGCAGCAATGTTCCCAAGCCGCTGCCGACTTCAAACAAACGTCCCGTCTGGCGAAACTTTTCCAGACGCCGAACTTTGGCTAACTGGACGGCGTGTTTGCGGCGGGTCTCTTCGGCAGGCAGTACCGCGTCGATGTGCTGCTGCCAGTATTCGTCGTAGGTGTCTGAGGGCGTCTCAATCCACTCCGCTCGAGCCATTTGGCCCGTCTCAGAGCAAAGCCAATAATCGCCGCGAAGCGTGGTGAATCGTTGCTGATATGTGTCGCGCGCCAGCGCGTCGCAAGACCGTCGCTGGCCCGTCGTTGGATCGCTAAGTTTCCAAGCGTTGACGACCGACCTTGGAAAACATCGACCAATGGGGCCGAAAGACATGATCCCTCCTTGGATCCCATTTTTAGGGAGTTCGCGAACAGACTCCGCCCGATCGCTGATTCTCTCAGGGGCGGGAATCTAGCTTCCGCTTTCCCTCGTGTGAAGACGACTTTCGTTTCAACAGATGCGTCGAGAGCCCTCTTTCGGAGGAGTATTTCGGATGTTTGTGTCTCAAGCCTGCGACTTGAAGTGAGTCGTCGCCGCCGCGAACTCCGAATTACGGTTCTGGACCCAAGTCCGAAAATGATGATTGTCGGAGTCCGAATTGACCGGTATTCGACTCTTGTCGTAAAAGCCGGTCGCTTACTGACGATGACTTGATCTTCCCCGTCCCGAGAGCGTCATGACCGCACCTTTGGTTTCGATCGTCGTTCCACACTTTCAAACGCCGGAATTGGTTCGGCTGTGTTTGCGGTCGATTCGCTGTCAAACACGGGATGTCCCTTATGAAGTGATCGTCGTCGATAACAATTCTCGCGACGATCGCTCGTTGGATTACCTCCGCTCAGTCGAGTGGATTCGGCTGATCGAACGAACCGAAGGTGTCGGAGCGATTTCGCTCGGGCACAAAGAGGCCGTCGATATCGGCTTCGCGGCAGCCAGGGCTCCGTTCGTGATGGCCTTTCACACGGATACGATTCCGATTCGCCACGACTGGCTGTCGTGGCACGTCGAACAACTGATGGCCGATCCACAAATCGCTGCCGTCGGAACGTACAAGTTGGAATTCAAGTCGCCGTGGGAGCTGCGTCTGCGGAGTTGGAGCGAGAGACTGCTCCGTTGGAAATCGACCAGCACTCAGAACGGTGCTCATCGAGCCTACATTCGCAGCCACTGCGCGCTCTATCGCCGCGAAGTGCTCGATCAACTTGGACTGCGATACAACGCTGATCCGACTGAGACCGCTGGTCGCGACATCCACTTTGCCATCGAGCAACAGGGCTACGTCGCCAAAATGTTGAGCATTCCAGAAACCATGCGCCGCATCGTCCACTTGAATCACGGCACAATGGTTTTGCTGCCCGAACTGGGAGCCGACGGACGCACCATTCGACGCGGTCAATCGCGCATCGCGCGGTTCTTGGCACAGCCGGAGATTCGAGCGATCTACGAAGACGATTCGTTGGATCAACTTGAAGCACTCCGCAACGCAGCCTGAAAAACAGTGGCGGTTCCGTAATGGCATCGCTGTGGCACACTCGGCTCGCGTGCCGGTAGTGGGGTCAGTTTGCTAGGCCGAAGGCATTGTTATTCCTCCAAGATTGTGGCGCGACGCGGAGCGTCGTGCCACAATGCGGCTTCAGTAAAAATCTTGAAAGTTCAAGAGAGTTGAAATTGCCAGCGGGTGTTGGCCGATACTACTCCTACAGGCGTTAATGTCGAACCCATTTAACGCTCAACGAGATCAGCCTCTCTTTGCGAATCACCCCATCTTTCCCGGTTTGTGTCAGAACGCTCCGGCGACTGACGCGAATCCTGACAGGGTGATTCGCGGACGGTGGCAATCACGTGAGAACATCAAGTCGAGAGACACTTTCGGAGAAAACTCCATGCGTCGGTATGTTTGGCAGCTCAGTGCATTGCTCGAATTGTTGAGTTCAGGTCGAGGGAATTCGCGCAAGGCTCAGTGCCAGCCATCGCGAGCACTCGCGGCTGAGCAGTTAGAATCTCGCGCGCTTCCCACGGCGAGCGGTATCTTGAGCGGCGTCGCGTTCATTGATGCCAACAACAATCACGTCAAAGATTTCATTGACACCAACAACAATCAGACGCAGGACGCCAACGAGATCGATGAACTCGTAGTTCCCGGCTTAACTCTGCAACTGAAGGGAACCGACATCGACGGAAATGCAGTCGACGCGAAAGCGACGGCCGACAGCCAAGGGAAATTCTCGTTCATCAGTATTCCGGTCGTTGCCAACGGCCAGACTTATTCGCTCATCGCCGATCCTGACCATACATTGTTGGCCCAATCAGTCA
>JAYUFI010000398.1:0-2096 GCA_043738805.1 Planctomycetaceae bacterium
CATCGCTCCGCGTGACGAGCCGAGTTCTCACCAAAGCTCAGTGAAGCGTTCGGCTCGTCACGCGGAGCGATGACGGCTACGTAAATTCTTGCCACAAAAACAACGGCGGCTGCGATAGCGACATCGCGTGAGAAGTTTTCTAACTGCGAGGATCAAGGTGCCTCAGCCGGTTTGAAAAAAACGGTCAGGAGATAGAATCCCGTTCTTCCCACGAACTCCCACCACCACGAGGTTCTCATGTCGGAAACCCCCGCCTCATCGTCCGCCAGTCGGCTCACATCGACGCAATGGTTGATCTGCGTCATCGCGTCAATCGGTTTTGCGTTTGATATCTATGAGTTGCTGATGCTGCCATTGATTGTGCGACCGGCGCTGCAAGAACTCGTCGGGGCGGCTCCGGGAACGCCGATCTTTCAGATGTGGGTGGGACGGCTGTTTTACATTCCGGCGATCGCGGGAGGCGTCTTTGGATTGGTCGGCGGCTACTTGACTGACCGGTTGGGACGCCGTCGCGTGCTGACGTGGTCGATTCTAATTTATGCGTTCTCCGCATTTGCGGCGGGATTTTCGAGCAGCATTTGGATGTTGTTGACCTGTCGCTGTTTCGTCTTCATTGGTGTTTGTGTCGAGTTCGTTGCGGCGGTGGCGTGGTTGGCGGAATTGTTTCCCGATCCGCATCAACGCGAAAAAGTGTTGGGCTACACGCAAGCATTTTCGTCGGTTGGCGGTTTGTTGGTCGCCGTGGCCAACGGGTTGGCGGTCAATTACGGGCCGAGTTTTCCGGCGATTCAAGCGTTGTTAGGCGGCACGGTCACCGACTCTCATGCCGCGTGGCGTTACACGTTGATGTCGGGAGTGATCCCGGCAATTCCGTTGGTCTTGATCCGTCCGTTCTTACCAGAGTCGCCGGTGTGGGCTCAGAAGAAAGAGTCAGGAACGTTGAAGCGACCGAGCATTGCACAGTTGTTTTCCCCTGAGTTGTGTCGCACGACGGTCGTCACGACGCTGATGTTTGCCTGTAGCTTCGGCGCGGCGTTTGGTGCGATTCAACAGATTCCGCAGATCATCCCCGGCTTGCCGGAAGTGAAAGCACGCGTGAAAGAGGCGTTGGCGGCGAAACCGGTCGCTGACAAAGTGGCTAAACGTTTAGGATCGCCGGAGTTCAAAGCTCAGTTGGAAGGGAAGTCCGAAGCCGAACAGAAGAAGTTGATCGGAGTCGAACGAGGCAAAATTGAAGGTCCAATTCGTGGGAAGATCACTCAGGAAGCCGCCGCGAATGTGACCAAAGTTCAAGAAGTCGGCGGTCTCGTGGGACGCTTCTTGTTGGCCGCGTTGGCGGTGGTCATCGTCAGTCGTCGGAAGCTGCTGCGACTCTTCCAAATTCCTGGTTTGATTCTGATGCCGATCATCTTCGCCTATTGCGCGACGACCAGTTTGAATCTGACTTACGTGGGACTCTTCATGGCGGGACTCGTGACGGTCGCGCAGTTCAGCTTCTGGGGAAACTATCTGCCGCGTGTGTATCCGTTGCATCTGCGTGGAACCGGCGAGAGCTTTGCTGCGAACATCGGTGGTCGCTTGATCGGAACTTCGTTCGCATGGGTGACGGCAACGTTGGCGGCAACGGATGATTTGGCGAACGCTCCGATGAAGTTGGCGTATACAGCGGCGGCTGTTGGTTGTGGCGTCTACTTGCTTGGGCTGATCGCCTCGTTCTGGTTGCCTGAGCCGCCGCAGGAGGAGTTGTCGTGAAGATGTGGGGCACGTTTTCGACTTGCCCGAATGGAGAGCACGATCAATATCGTGCTCCACGAACAGAGACATCTCGGAGCGAGAGCAGGCCATGCGACCTTTGAATTCGGCACGGATGCTGACACTGCTCGTGTTTAATCTCGCAATGAGCGTCGTCATTGCGGCGTTCGCTCAGGTGCGCGATCCGCAGTTGGCGGATGAGTTGCCGGAAGGGCCGATGCGTGAGCGGCGGTTGGTGCGGCGGTTGGAGCAGGCTCGGAAGTTGATCGCGCCGACTGATGCGGACACGAAGCCGGACTTCGCGCAGGGCGTGCGGTTGTTGCAGTCGATCTTGGATGATCGCC
>JAYUFI010000399.1:0-14751 GCA_043738805.1 Planctomycetaceae bacterium
ACTTCGACGATCAGCGTCTCGATCATCGGAACGTCGTAGCACGTCGGGATGCGGTAATCGAGGTAGCTCGCGTTGCGCATCACCCCTTTGTCGTCATAAAAGTATTCTTCGTTGAGCGCCCAGCCGATGCCTTGCACGACGCCCCCTTGCAACTGACCTTCGACATAGCTGGGGTGAATCGCCGTGCCGCAGTCCTGCGCGATCGTGTAGCGCAGGATTTGAGTCTTGCCGGTTTCGGGATCGACTTCGACATCGACGCAGTGCGTGCCGAAGGCTCCCCCTTGGTTGGCTTCGGAGGAGAAGCCGCGGCCGATGACGGGGCCGCCGCAATGATTGACCTGCTCGGCGATCGCTTTGAACGTGATCGACTTGCCTTCGGGACCGATGAGCGAAGCGGTCGCGACGTCGTAGCGGACTTTGCTCGAATCAACGTCCCACAACACGGCCGCTCGTTGGACCATTTGGCGTTGGATGTCGAGCCCCGCTTCGTAGGCGGCGATGCCGGTGGCGAAGGTGACTCGGCTGCCGCCGGTGACGTCGTTGTAGCCGACGCTGTCGGTGTCCACGACGTTGGGGTTGATGTCGGTCGCGGTCAGTCCGAGCGTTTCAGCAAGCTGCATGGCGAGGCTGGCTCGCGAGCCGCCGATGTCGGTCGTACCGATGACCAGCGAGACACTGCCGTCCGTGTTGACCGTCGCGCTGGCCGAACTCTTCAGACCGCAGTTGAACCAGAAGCCCGACGCGACGCCGCGACCGACCTTGCCACCCGACTTCGGAGCCGGCAGCGGTGACGTGTAATGGGCGCTCTTCTTCAGCGTGTCCGTCGTCTCCCACATGCCGATGCGCGGGAAGACCGGGCCGTCGACTCGGCGAGTCCCTTCCTTCGCGGCGTTCTTCAGGCGGAACTCCAGCGGGTCGATGCCGAGCTTGTCGCAAATCTCATCGATCACGGTTTCCGCCCCGAACGCGCCGATGGTCGCTCCAGGCGCTCGATAAGCATTCGATCGCGGCTTGTTCACACAAACGTCGTAACCATCGACGGCTCCATTCGGCACGTCGTAACAGGCGAAAACGCACATCGCCGCCATGCCGATCGGCGAACCGGGAAACGCTCCGGCATCGAAGGCCATGTAGGCCTCCGCGGCGGTGATCTTGCCCTCGCCGTCGACCCCAATCTTGATCTTCATGTACGACGCGGGTGTCGGGCCGGTCGCTTCGAGCACGCTGGCTCGGTCCATCACCAACTTCACCGGCTTGCCGCTTTTCTTCGACAGAGCGCACGCGACCGGTTCCAGGTACACGGAAATCTTCCCACCGAAGCCGCCACCGATTTCCGTCGGCACGACCTTGATGTTCCCCAGCGGCACGCCGAGCAGTTCGGCACATTGCTGCCGCACCGTAAACGTCCCTTGAGTGCAGCACCAAACGGTGATGCGATTGTCCTGATTCCAAACGGCGGTCGCGGCGTGTGGTTCGATGTAACCTTGATGCACCGTCCCGGTCACGAATTCTCGCTCGACAACGACCTTCGCCTTCGCGAAGCCCTCGGCGAGGTTTCCTTTTTCAAAGTGAAAATGCTTCGCCACGTTGGTCAGCGTGTCGCCGATAGTTCCCGCGCCGACTTCCTCACAACGGACATCGCTGTTGAGCACGATCGCTGACGGCTCCATCGCCTTGCGAACGTCAAGGAGCGCCGGCAGCACTTCGTATTCGACGGCAATCAGCTTCACCGCTTCCTCAGCGATATGAATGTTGTCCGCCGCCACTGCCGCGATCGCGTGGCCTTTGTAGAGCACCTTGTCGCGAGCCAACACATTCTGCGAGAGGTGCGACATACAAACCGCCCCCTCCCCAAGCTGAGCAATCCGATTCCCCGGATCAGGCAAGTCCGCCGAGGTGACCACCGCTCGCACACCAGGCAACGCCTTTGCCTTGGAGAGATCAATCGACTTGATCTTCGCATGAGCGTGCGGACTGCGCAGCATCGCCGCGTAAAGCATCCCCTGAATCTTCGTGTCCGCCCCGTAGCGAGCGCGACCGGTGACCTTGTCGACGCCATCGTGACGAATAGGACGAGTGCCGATGACTTTGTATTGCTTGCTGGCTGTGGCCATTTGGATTTCCTTCAGATCGAGAATGAATGTCGCAGTCGTAGTGGATTTTGTTCCTTGACCCACTCGACGGTTAGTTGCTTGCGTCGTCAGGCGTGCTGATAAATCAGCGGTCGGTATCGCGGTGACGGAATCGGTTTGCCTGCGATCTTGGCGGCTTCTAGCCAAGCAATTTTGGCTCGCAAAGCTTCGTCCAATGCGGACTCCGGTGTGTCACCAAACGCGGAACAGCTTTCGAGATCCGGGATGTCGGCGATGTAGCCTTCGTCTTCCTCGCTGTAAAAGACGTTGATGTGATAATCCTTCATTCGGTATCTCCCATCCGAAGATCGTATTGTTCGACCAACTTGAGAAGCTGGCGAATTTGGTACGGCTTGGCTTGTCCCTTCACGTTTTGCAGATTGACCAACTCCGTGATTTCCGGATGCTGAAAAATGTGATGGCTGCCGTTCACGCGAACCAACTGGAAACCGAAGAGTTCTGCGGTTCGCGTCGCTTCCTCGAAGCAAATGTTACGTGAACCGGAAAGCAGTTTGTCCAAGAGCTTGCGGGGATTCATCGCAAATCTCGGTTGGAGGTCGTCTTTCAAAAACGTGAACCGGGGGAACTTCACCTCTACATACACGATCGCTCGTGGCAGCTTTTCATGTATTGGTCTTGCCATTGTTGGGAGGCGTCTTGGACGGCTCTGACGATTTTGTCGTAGCCGGTGCAGCGACACAGGTTGCCGGCGAGATAGAAGCGGATTTCGTCCTCGGTCGGCTTGGGGTTCTGTGCGAGCAGCGCTTTGCTCGACATGATGAAGCCCGGTGTGCAGATGCCGCACTGCAAGGCGGCTCCTTCGAGGAACGCCTTTTGGATCGGATCGAGCCCCTCACCAGTTGCGACTCCTTCGATGGTCTGAACGCTGGCCCCTTCGGCCTCGACAGCGAGCACCAGACAGCTATCAACCGGACGGCCATTGAACAGAATAGTGCAGGCTCCGCAGTTGCCGTTCGAGCAACCCTCCTTCGTGCCGGTCAAGTCGAGCGTGTCGCGCAAGACTTCAAGCAGCGTCTGACGCGGCTCACAGAGGAACTCGGTTTGGCTGCCGTTGAGGGTTGTGGTGACGACTCGTTTCTTGGCCATATTCATTTCCCCGCGAACAGAATGAATTGATTTGGTGATGATTTCTTCGCGGCTTCGCGCCTTCGCGTGAAATCATTTCTCACGCGAAGGCGCGAAGCCGCGAAGGGAAACAAGAGATCAATGTCCTACTTTGCAATCGACGTGTTCACCCCTCGCTCTCGCGACGGCGGCTTTCAAAACTCGTTCGACCAACACGCCGGTGATGTGCAATCGGAATTCTTTCGTGCCACGCATGTCGTCGATCGGCATAGCGATCGCGCGAGCCGCTGCAGCCGCTTTGGCAATCGTCTCGTCGTTGACAGGTTGGCTGGCGAGTCCGTCGCTGGCGGCCTTTGCGAACAACGGCGTCGCTGCGACGGCTCCCAGGGCGATGCGTGCGGAGATGAATTTGTCTTTGGCGTCGTTCAAGACCACCGACGCTCCGACCCCGACGACGGCGATGTCCATTTCATTCCGGGGAATGAAGCGGCGGTAGTGCGAGCCGCTGTTGGCTACTCGTGCTGGGAATTTCATCTCGACAAGAATTTCGCCCGGCTGCAAGACGTTCTTACCGGGACCAGTGCAGAAGTCTTCGACCGGCACAGAGCGAGTCCCCTTCGGTCCCGCGATCACGGCAACCGCTCCCAACACGATCAGCGAAGGCGTCGAATCAGCCGCCGGGCCGGAGTTGCAAAGGTTCCCGCCGACAGAACCTCGACTTTGAATCTGCACACCGCCGATGATCCGACAGCTATCAGCCAGCGCCGAGTAATCGGAGACGATGCCGCAGTGCCCGTAAATCTCACAGCAGGGGACCGCCGCTCCGAGCCGTAGGCCGCTGGCGTCGTGTTGCCGCACGTTGAGTTCGGCGAGCTTTTTGACGTCGATAATGACGTCCGGGCTCAGCCGGCCGACGCGAATTTGGTCGATGAGGTCAGTTCCGCCGGCCATGAACCGCGCGGTCCCATTGTGTTTAGCCGCGAGTTCCAACGCGGCGGACAACGTCGTCGGAGCTTCATATTCAAAATCGCGCATCGAGGTGCCTTTCCATTGATGACTGGCTGCGAAGCGAAGTGGGCTAAGAGTATCGACCAGCGAATGAACGGCAAGGCAACGGGACCGAGAGTTGATGGTGTCTGCAAATTGGGGCAGCGCCGCCGCCCCGGTCGAGTCGTGAATATCGGGGCTGGCTGGAATACACTGCTCCGGAATTGATGCTGAGATTGATGGGACGGATAGGACTGATGAGTCGTATGAAGCCTATCCGTCCCATTGGTCCCTTTCCTCTGAGCACACCGCCGTTCCTCAAAGTGAGCTTCGCGATGAAATACCTACCTGTCTTTCTTGGCTTGGTGATCTTGGCAATGACAGCGAATGCGGCCGATCCCAAACCGACTACCGCCGAAAACCTGCTTCCCAACGGAGAATTCAACGCGGGTGAAATCACTCCACAGCACTGGCAGACGATTGACGGGCTCAGCACCTTTTGGGTGGACGATCCCGATCCCAAACGAGGCAAAGTGTTGAAGTTCGACACCGACATACAACAGGCTCAGGCTTACGTCTGGTGGAAGAAGATCTCCGAAGGAACGTCACCACTGGGAGCACCGAAGAAGCTGCCGACGGTTGAACCGAAGTACGACACGCTGGCTGGCTTGGACGGCGTCTGGTTTTGGAGCGATGCGATCCCCGTCGAAAAGGAGGCCGAGTATTGGCTCACTCTGGACGCGAGGGGAGCCGGTATGCTCGTGTGGCTGGTCGGATATCCGGAGAAGCCGGACTGTTCTTTCGCGGCCGATGAAGGGGCTGTCCGCGAATCAATTGCCAAGCAAAACGGAATGGGGCCGCCAAACGTTCGCAACCGGCAACTCTTCGTGCATAAATACGTCTGGAAGGGACAGCTTGCCGTGGCACCGTCGACCGATTGGAAGACCTTTTCACGCCGTGAGAAGCCGTTCGCTCCGACCAAGAATACTCCGAGTGTGAAGTATGTCCGGGTGCTGCTTTATCCGTTCTGGCCTCCGGGTGAATACTTTGTCGACAACGTCCGATTGACGCGACATAGTTCGACGACGGAGTGACTTCGATCCATTGAACTGATTGCTTTTCTCATTTTGATGTTCAACCCACGGGAGACTGCTCTCATGAAAGCTGCTTTCATCCGACAACTCGGAACGCCTGATGTCATCGAATACGGTGACCTACCGACTCCAGAACTGGGGCCGACGGAAGTCTTGGTCAAAGTGGGTGCCGTGTCGGTGAATCCGATCGACACGTACATTCGAGCCGGCATTGCCAAGATGGCCAACTCGTTCCCTTACATCATCGGATGCGACGTCGCCGGAACGATCGAACGGTGCGGAGCACAAGTCACACGCTTCAAGGTCGGTGACCGCGTTTGGGGGAGCAATCAAAGTCTGTTCGGTCGACAGGGTTCGTTCGCGGAATACGCGGCTGTGGACGAAAAATGGTTGTACTCAACTCCGTCCAAGATGACCGACTCGCAAGCCGCTGCCGGGGCACTCACCGGGATCACCGCTCACTTGGGTTTGTATTTGAACGCGGGGCTCAAGCCGGGCGAGGTCGTGTTCGTGAACGGCGGCACGGGCGGAGTCGGTTCGGCCGTCATTCAAATGGCGAAAGCGGCCGGCGCGACAGTGATCGCGACGGTGGGGAGTGCCGACAAACAAGCGTTGTGCGAAAGCTGGGGAGCAGACTGCGTACTCGATTACCACTCGCCGACGCTGGATGACAGCATCAAAGCGTTTGCTCAAGCGAACGGCGGATTGCATGTGTGGTTCGAGACTCAGGCACCGGCCAATTTGGATCGCACGTTCGGCTTGATGTCGCCGCGCGGGCGAGTGATCTTTATGGCAGGCCGCAGCGCTCGACCAGAGTTTCCCGTCGGTCCGTTCTACGTGAAAGACCTGCGACTCTCCGGGTTCGCGATGTTCAATGCGACTCCGGACGAGCAGCGAATCTGTGGCGAGGCGATCAACTCGCTGTTCGATCGCGGCGGCTGGACTCCCCTCATCGGCCGCACGATGCGTCTTTGCGATGCTGCCGAAGCTCATCGGCTGCAAGAGGACAACACGCTGCAAAAGCAGGGAACGCTCACCGGCAAGATCGTACTCGTGCCGTGACGCACCAAGTGTGCGACTTATTTTGTGGAGCACGATTTCATCGTGCTTGATTCGCGGCACGTTGAAAACGTGCCCCACGTCGCGGCAGCTTAGCGGTCTCTCGATCAAGCTAGCGCTTCTTGCCCGGCCCGATCCCAAACGGAGAACCCGAACCACCTTGCTCCCCTTTCGGAGCCTTCTTCGCCGCCGCTTCCTCCAGCTTCTTCACCAAGCCCGGAAACTTGACGGACTTTTTATCTCCACTTTTGCCTGGGCCAACTTTCATGATCGACTCCTTCAATCCACGGAACAGCTTCTCTTCAATTTGACTCACGTAACAGTCCACATTTCTGCGGCGCTGACGAACCGGCTTAACGCCGATTACTCTTGGAGGGCGGAACAGTAGCGGACCAATCGCTCGCTGAACACGAACCTGTCCCAGAACAATTCTGCGTTTTGCAGGAGTGCCCGTCCTACGGCTAGTTCTCGGCTCTGATCACGTCGCTTCCGAAATCAGCACCCGTTTGGCTTCGTTACCTCGCAGAGAAATTCGATAGCCGCGTATTTCAAATTCCAACGGGTCGCCCAGCGGAGCTGCTCCGAGCGATTTGATCGCTTCACCGTCCGTGAGTCCCATTTCCAAAAGCCGAACGGCGATGGCGTCGTCTCCATCAACATCAATGATTGTGGCGACCCGTCCTTCGAGAAGGCGATCCAACGTTTGCGGCACAGCATGTCTCCGTCTGTAATCCCGGCTCACTTTTTGCGACTCAAGATTGGTTCAACGCCACGAAAATTTCCACATCGTCATCTACTCGCAAACTCAAACGATGACCGTTCAGAGCGATGATACAGGGACAACCCGGCTGAACCATGCGGATGTCAACTTGCTCTCGGAGCCCCATCTCCGCCAAGCGATGCACGACATCCAGCGAGCCATCCACTTGAATCACCTGACCGGATTCGCCACAGGCCATGAGCCCCAAAGGGACAATATTTTCCAAGCTGAATCTCCCGGCTGGACGCTGCGATTCAATCGCTCCTTCGGCGGGACGATTCTATGTGGACCCCCACAAAAACATAGGCAGCCTCAGCCTGATGTTTAATCACGACGCCATCGGCGTGCGCGAGCGGCATAAATTATCGTGGACGGCTTGAACGAGGCCAACGTAACAGGCCGTTCAGCGATCTTCACTGGAACGACCATGAACACCACCACGTCCAGATTGCAAGCACTCGCGGGAACACCATCGAGTCACGTTGCTGTTGAAGAACATCGAGAGTTCATCACCTACGAACAACGCTTGAATCAAAATTCGAGGTGGGCCTTGAGCGAAGGCAGTGTGTTCTTTGAAGGCCAAGGAGCGGTTCAGCAAGCGATGCGTCGCATCTGCAAACGCCTGGACGATCTCGGCGTTCCGTATGCGATTGTTGGCGGCATGGCCTTGTTCCAACATGGCTTTCGGCGGTTCACCGAGGATGGCGAAAACGAGAATGTCGCCAAGCCAGGTTCGCCGTTTGTCGTAGCGGTCGAAAGCTGATCGTGGTCTTCCCGATGATGCTGAGTTGGCGCGGCTCGCGACCGTGTACCTGGAAAAGCAGCGGAAGCTCTGGCTGAAGCTGGCGGAGGCGGGACTTTTCCCAGCACCTAGTCCTGAAGTTATTCAGCAAATGGTGGAAGATTTCAAAGCTCGGCATCGTGGTGCGGCAGCGAGCGCGGATTCTCTCCAGCCGTTCAAGGATCATCGCAGCAAGTTGGCGGGTTCGTACAACCGGTACTCGTGCGACAACAGCAATCCGACCTCCATCTCGGATCAGATGGCGAACTCTCTCGACAAGGCGAAGGCTGAGGATCGGCTGGTTCCTTGGGCTTATGTGTATGCGGATTACTCGGTCACGGGGTTGGACTCTTCGCGTCAGGGGTACTCGTCCTACAAGAACGTCTTGCAAGACAGGAACCAATTGATTGAGACGACATACATTGACGACTTCACGCGATGAGATTGAGTGGTGGAAGCTCGCCGCTTTGTCCAAGCGATTGAGCAAACGGATGATTGGTGTGTCCAGCGCGGCGGACATTTATTCGAGCGTCTCCAGAATTGGTTCAGGCGACGAGCGAATTGTCATTGATCTGCCGAATGGTCCGAACCACGGCTTGAGCAATCTGCGGTAGTACGCCGAGCACTCCTTGGTCGTGCATGTCGGTGAAGGGTGGCTTGAAGAGGTCAGCGGGGTCCATCGTGCCGTTGTGGATGAGATGGTCGATGATCTGGTTGATGAACGTGATTTGATCGGCGGTCAACGTGCCGAGACTCAGGAATTAAGCGAACGCTTGTTTGGCGGCATTCGAGTCGAGGCCAACAATCTCACGGATCAGCTTGCCGAGCGGTTTGTCCGTGCCATAGGTCTGTTGGAATCGCTCGCGGTCTCCGGCCGCTTCGGCAGAGAAGAGGATGGCTTCCAGTGCTTCAAGGTCGGCGGCGGTGATCGGTTGGTTGTGCTTCAGTCGTGAGATCGTGGGATGGTCTTCGTGCTCGCGGACGAAGCGTTCGATTTTCAGGCGATAGTTCTTCAGGCTGTCGTCCCGCTTGATCAGTCCATCCACCGTTTTGGCCGCGCCGAGTTCATCTTCAAAGTTGGTGTAGACGTTCTCGCGTTTGCCTTCAGGGTCGAGGAACTGAACCAAGCTGCGCAATTTTCGTCGCACATTTTCCAGCATCGGCAGCGTGACGTCTTGCCAGAACTCGTCAGTTTGGAGTTCTTGAATCAGGACCAGGTGCAGCTTCACGGCGGGGATCGCTTCTTTCTCTTCCAA
Source organism: Planctomycetaceae bacterium (assembly GCA_043738805.1). Lineage (GTDB taxonomy): Bacteria > Planctomycetota > Planctomycetia > Planctomycetales > Planctomycetaceae > SXKJ01. The sequence goes on from JAYUFI010000399.1 coordinate 9,156, forward strand.
TCCGCCAGCGATGTCGCGGACTTGCTGCTGCCAGCGCGGCACGAACGGTGACGATTCCAAAACTCCGAGTTGCAGGTTGAGCAACAACAGGTCGAAGCGGCGAGCGAATTCATCGCCATCGTCGGGCGTTGGTAGATCCGCCAAGTGATGGCTGACGTCCACAAAGTCGCCGGGACTGAGTTCGTTCCAAGCATCGCGTTGGCTGAACTTCTCGACGTAGCGCCTGTGTGGTCTGACGACGAAACTATCGGCGTTCGTTTGCACCACATCGCGATGGAGTACGTCGGCAATCTCGACGCGCAACCGCGCCAGCCCCTCCCCCAGCCCCTCCCCCTTCGAGCTTGCCTCGATGGAATCAGGCTTCTGCACTACGCCACTCGAATTCTCTGACTCGCTGTAGTGCAGAGGCCCGGAACCATCGAGGCAAGCTCGGAGGGGTGGAGATTGATCGAGCAGGTCGATCAGCGCCAGACGGCGGCGGAAGATTTTCGTCTTCACACTTTCCTGAGCGGCGGCTTCGATGCCATCGGGGTTGTTGCCGAAGTATTCCAGGTTCTCGCAGAAGTCGAAGATGTAGAAGAACTCTTTGTCCTGGCCGGGGCCGAACAGGTCCGGACACAGCCGAGTGCCGCGGCCGATCGTTTGCCAGAACTTGGTCTTTGATCGCACTCGTTTGAAGAACACGAGGTTGACGCACTCCGGCACGTCGATGCCCGTATCGAGCATGTCCACGCTGACGGCGATCTGCGGCATGTTGGCGGCGAGAGAAAAGTCGTCGATCAATGATTGTGGAAAGCTGACTTTGTTGTGGATCGTCCGACAGAACTTTCCGGTGAGGTGTGGATAGTTGATATCGAACCGTTCGACGATGAAGTCCGCATGCGGCTGATTGGCGGCGAAGAGGATCGTCTTGCCGAGCTTGTCGCCCCCTTCCACCTTCTGACCGTGCTCCATCAAGAACGCCAGCACTTGGTCCGCGTTGAACAGCCAGCGATTCAACGCTGCGGCGTCGATCTCAGCGGGAATTTGGCCCGTCTCTTCATCGTAGAACTTTTCCTCGTACTCCTTCTGCTCGTCTTCGCTCAGGTCGGCGTACTTCACGCCGTCACGGCTGAACTTTGTGGGGACAGCGACGGGTCTCGGCGGGACGAGGTACTGGTCGGCGACCGCCTGATCGAGTTCATAGGCGGATGTCGGCACGCCTTGTTGGAGTCCGAACAGGTCGTAGGTGTCGTGATCGACTTCGCTCCGAGGCGTCGCCGTCAGGCCGAGCAGCAGCGAGTCGAAGTAGTCGAAGATCGCTCGGTACTTCGAGTACACGCTGCGATGAGCTTCGTCGATGATGACCAAGTCAAAGTGCCCGACGCCGAACCGGCTGACTCCGTCGCGGCGTTCGTCGTCGATGCTGTTCATCATCGTGGGATAGGTCGAGAACACGAGGCGGCTGTCGTCGTCCTCCTTCCCTTCCGTGATGTCCACCGACGACGTGTTCGGCAGCCATTTGGTGAAGTTGCGTTTGGCCTGTGTGAGCAGCCCGTTGCGATCGGCCAGGAACAAAACGCGGCGAGCCCAGTTCGCTTTCATCAGCAGTTCGACGGTGGCGATGCTGATGCGTGTCTTGCCCGTCCCCGTGGCCATCACGAGCAGTGCTTCGCGTTGCTTGTCCTTGGCGAAGGTTTCCATCACGCGGCGGATCGCTTCGTCTTGGTAGTACCGGTCGGCGATCTGGCGATTGATGACCGCCGACGTGATGTCTTGCCGGTTGGTCCGACGGTTGATGAGCAGTTGCAGCTCGTCCTGCTTGTAAAAGCCCTGCACTTCGCGAGGCGGATAATTGTGATCGTCCCACATCCAGTGTTCGTAGCCGTTGGTGTAGAAGATCACGGGCCGCTGTCCGAAAGTCCGTTCGAGGCAATCGGCGTAGAGTTCCGCTTGTCGCTGTCCTTCCTGCGGATCGCGCTTCGTGCGCTTGGCCTCGACGACCCCCAGCGGCAAACCGTCTTTGCCCCACAGCGCGTAATCCACGAATCCCTGCCCCGTTGGATTCGGCATTCCGATGACTGGAAACTCACAGACATTCGGCCCATGCGGATTCCAGCCGGCCTCGCGGAGCAGCACGTCGATGAACAAGTCGCGAGTCGTCGCTTCGCTGATGTCCTCGACGGGAACGGTCTGCTCACGAGACTGGCGCAGTTCGGCGATCTGTTGTTTGAGTTGAGCGATCTCGTCATCGGTTTGCTTCAGCCGAGCTTCGCGCGTCGCGAGTTCCGCGTCCTTCACGCCGAGTTGCTGCTGAAGCTGCTGGAGTTGCTCAGCCGTCCGATCCTGTAGGTTGGATTTCCAATCCGACCCTGCCGCCTCCGGCTTCGTCGGACGCGGAACCAGCGAATCATCGAACGCCGGCACCGGCTCGGCAGTGCGGGAATAGATGCGAGCCACCCAACTCAAGACAGCGTGCAGCATCCGCGTAGAGTGCAAGGCGTCGGTCGAGTTGATCGACGTGTCGCTGTGAACCGCCAGATTGCCGAGCTTGTGAATCAGCCGCACGTTCTGAAACAGCGACGTTGGCAGGATGTCTCGAAAGGTCGGTTCGTGGATCAGCGCCGCGAGGTTTTCCTGATACGGCTTCTTCAACCCGGCATCGTTGGCATACAGCCACAACACCGCCCGTTCGAGTGCTCGTCGTGCGTAGAAGACTCCGGTTCGCGGCGACAAGAAGACATTCAACTCGGTCTCAACCGCATCCTCATGCAGCACCGCCCAGCCAGTCTTCAAGAAATCAAAGTTCGATGCCATCCCAACGCCTCTCCCTAATCCCACCGAGCTTGCCTCTCAGAATTTGTCCCCGCCCCCTTCGAGCTTGTCTCGATGGAAGCGGGCTTCTGCACTACGCGGCTTCTGCCCAGCCCGGTCCGTGCGTAGTGCAAAGGCCCGAAACCACCGAGGCAAGCTCGGAGGGGTTACTGAATTGCGCCGAGGTCGTATTCGCCGAAGGTGCCGATGAAGCAGCCGGGCTTCAACACTGACTCCATGCCGTAAACGAAGGCGACATTGTTCATGTAACTCAACCCGACCGAAAGTGGTGACTCTTCGAGATTGGTTCCCAACAAAAGATGCACGTGATCCGGCAGGATCGCGATTCGAGACAGAAGATGCTGCTTCTTTTCCGCCGCTCGAATCAGCATCGCACGGACACGCTCGATGTTCTCTCGGCAGGTTTCCCACCAACGCCAGTCATTGACCATGACGAGATGCAGATTCGACCAGAATCGGCCATGCGAAGTAAATCGCGGCTGCGCGAGATCAACATCCGGCCGAATCACCTGCATGTCCGACAGCATCCAATGGATCGTCCGATCCTCTTCCGGATGATGCTCAAGCTGACTGCCGAGATAGCCCTCCAACTTTTCGCGCGTGGTTGAGCCGATGCTCCGCAGGTCGTAGTTCCTCTGAAACGGTTTTTTGACTCGATCGCGCACGAGGTGCTGCAATCGTCCCTTCACCCGCCGAGGAATGTTGATCAGCAAGACATCCGGCTTCGTGCTGACCAGGAACAGACTGATGTGCGGCTCCGGGAACCGATGCTTGAGCAACCGGATGCCGTCCGGTTCCATCGCTTGTTGCAGCGATTCAAACCAATCGTCGGTCCACAGCGGTTCGCGCCAGAAGATCGTCAGCGACCAGTCGAGCTGATATGCGACCTCAATGTTCTCGCCCGAATAAACCGCTTGCGGTTTCACAGTCTCAGCAGCCATTCTCGCCTCCTTCCCACCCCGTCAAGCTTGGATCTTATTTCTTGCTCTCGCCCCCTCCGAGCTTGCTTCTCATCCTGTTCCCTGCCCCCTTCGAGCTTGTCTCGATGGAAGCAGGCTTCTGCACTACGCCGCCGCGACTTCGATCTTCCGCGTAGTGCAAAGGCCCGAATCCACCGAGACAAGCTCGGTGGGGTTGGTGACTATCAGAAGTCGCCGCTCTTGTCTCCCTGCCCCCTTCGAGCTTGTCTCGGTGGATTCGGGCTTCTGCACTACGTCGCCGCGACTTCGATCTTTCGCGTAGTGCAAAGGCCCGAATCCACCGAGGCAAGCTCGGTGGGGTTGGGGATTATCAGAGGTCGCCGCGAAACGCGCGTTGGACGAGGGCGTTGAAAAAGCGATCCGTCAGATCCGACGCGCGTCGGAATGTGTGAACGGTCGCAGTGTGCTTCACGAGCACCCGCTCAAAGAGTTCTTGCCGGTCGTGTGGTGGAATGGGGATATCCAGTCCCTTGATGTCGTCAGTCGTAAGGTTTTGAAAAATGGCTCCGGCCTTTCGCGTTTCGTGTGTGATGCGCAAGAGGTCGAGGCAAATCATCAGAAACGTCGGCGTCACAATCTCTGTTTTCAACTTGGGGAAGGCAACGAAACCGTCGTGAACGCAGGCGTCAACTTGAAGCTGCGCGGTCACTCCCACATTTCCACTCACAGCCATGACGATGGTCCCCGCAGGAACCGGTCGGCTTAGTTTGGCTCCTTCGACCGTGAGGGTGTCGATAGCGGGAGTCACGAAGTAACCGTCGCGTGTCATGTCAGCGACCATCAATCGCGGTACGGGGCCGCCGTAATATCGCGGATCGGCTTTGGAACGCGGGGACGATCCGCGCACCAGTTCGCAAAACAATCGGACCTTCTGCGTCGGCCAGCGTTTGGGGTTGGTGACGGGGTCGCCGAAGAGGTCGAGGAAGGTGGAGCGGAGGAACTGGTCGGTCAGGGCCAGGGCTTGCTGACGCTTCCGACGCAACCCGTCCGCCTGGTCCAGAATCCCCGCAATCCGCTTCTGCTCCGACAACGAAGGAAGTGGGACGTCGAGCTCCTTTAGTTTCGTCGAATTTACTCCGGGCTGCGTCGATCCCGTCGCGCTCTTCGTGATTTGCTGCCAATAGAACGGCGTATCAAAGAAGTGGGCAAGGTAGCCCGAATCGACTGCTTTCGATGGTCGAACACGAATCAAGTACGACGCGAAGACCGCGCCGTCGGGGCATTCGCGAATCAGAAAACTCTTGCCCGTCGTCGCTCCGGTTCGCGCAAACACGATGTCGCCACGCCTCAATGCGTATCGCACTTGCTCAACCGAGCTGCATTCGCAAAATGGCACACTGTCCCAACGAACGCGGCCCTCTTGAATGTCGGTGATGCGGAGAAACTTCGGACCAACAACTTGCATCGTTGAAGAGGCAGTATGGCCGTAATCAATCGCGTCAGCGATCTGATCCAACTTGGTAATCGGCCACGTCATCGCAGCATCCCCCGCAGCGTCTTGAGGTCGTCGGTGATCTCGGCTCCCCCGTCCTCCCGACCCCACCGACCTTGTGTCGGTGGTTCCAGGGCCTTTGCACTACGCACCTCGACGACAGACAGCGCACGCCGCGTAGTGCAGAGGCCCGATAACCACCGAGGCAAGCTCGGTGGGGTTTGTGGTTGGTGGGTCATCGCAGCATTCCTCGTAGCGTTTTTAGGTCGGTGGTGATTTCGGATTCGAGGGCTTCGAGTTGGTCGAGGATTTTGTGCGGCGGGTCGTACTTCACTTCCTCGTAGGCGATCTCCTTGTAGCGGTTGATCGA
>JAYUFI010000400.1:0-5543 GCA_043738805.1 Planctomycetaceae bacterium
CCTTCGGCATCAGGACATAGCTGATCCCAATCGGCACCACAATCAGGATCGCGAGCGCAATGAGCCGCGCAAATACGCTCCGGAGCAACTTCGCATTGAAGCCGACAACCAGCTTCACGAACCAATCGCCGAACGCATCGAGCAGCGGCAGCAAACCGAAGAGCGATTGCAGTGGACCAGGTTTCGCATCGTCATCGTCTCCGCGTCGTCCCCCAATCAGTCGAGCCGCAGCCGTCGGGATCACCACCAACGCCACAAGCAGCGACAGCGCCAGTGAGCAACTCACAGCCAGCGCGAGATCGCGGAAGAGTTGGCCGACCTGATCCTGCACGAAGAGCACCGGCACGAAGACCGCCAAGTTGGCCAGCGTCGAGGCGACGATCGCGCCCCAAACTTCTTTCGTCCCTTTGACGGTCGCGTCGAGAACGCTGTCCCCCTCGTGGCGATGCCGAAAGATGCTTTCCAACACAACGATGAAGTTATCGACCAACATGCCGACGGCGAACGAGATCCCCGCCAGAGTCAGCACGTTGAGCGTGCGCCCCAGAATGCCGAGCATCAGGAACATACCGATCACGCTAGTCCCGATCGCCAGCAAGATCACCAGCGACGATTTCAAACTGCGCAGAAACACCAGCAGCACAATCAGCGTCAACACGGTCCCTTGCAGGATGTCTTCGTCAACGACGTTGATCGCCGAGTAGATGTATTCGGTCTCGTCATAGACCTGAGTCAGTTCGAGGCCGCGTTGATTCAAGACGGTTTCGTTGAGCTTCTTAACAGTCGCTTGCAGCCCTCGCATCACCTCTAAGACGTTGGCCCCGGTTTCGCGTTGAGCGTTGATCGCAATGACCGAAGTGCCGTAGCGATGGACCAAACCGTCCGGCTTCTTGAATCCCAGGCGGACTTCCGCCACGTCACGCACATAAACGGGAGCGTTCTCGCGGCTGGCGAGGATCACATTCGCGACTTGCTCTTCCGTCTTGAATTGCCCCAGCGTCCGGATGACATACCGCCGCTTCCCTTCCCAGAAGTCGCCGCCGGAGGTGTCCTTGTTTTCTCGCCGCAACGCTTCGCGCACGTCGTTGATCGTGAGCTGCCGCGCTGCCAGCAAATGTGGATCGACAACAACCTGTAATTCTTCTTCACTTCCACCGACAACGTTCGCGTTCGACACTCCCTCAACACGTTCCAACCGCGTTTCGATGAAGTCTTCGCTGAAACGTCGCAGCGTGGTGACGTCCATGTTCTCTGGCAGCAGGTCGCGCACTTCCGGATGTTTGTCGGCCAGCGTTCGCATCCGATAGATCGCCAGGCCGGGATTGTGCGCCGTTTTGACTCGTTCCAATTCAGCCTTGAGTTCCGGGTACTTGGCCGCCGCTTCGTCGAGCTTTTCCTTTGATGGCGTTTTCGGCGTCAGGATGAACCACGCGATGAAACGATCCGCCGCGTTCGAGGTCGCCACGATCGGCTCGCGCGCGTTCTCCGGGTATTCGCGGACTTGCTGCAATCGCGTGCTGACGTTGAGCAGTGCCTCGCTGATCGACGTGCCGATCGCAAACTCCAACGTGATCTGCCCCCGCGAGTCCATGCTTTCGGACGTCATCTTCTGCAAGCCTTCGACGCTTTGCAGTTGCTCCTCCTGCTCTTGGACGATTTCGCTTTCGACTTCCTGCGGACTCGCCCCCGGCCACATCGTCGACACCGAGATGGTCGGAATCTCCACCTCCGGCGTGAGCTGCATCGGCATCCGATTCAACGAGATCGAACCGAACAGCGCGACGAGAATCACGCCGACGGAAACTTTGACCGGATTACGGACGAACCATTCGATGAGATTCATGGGGGTGGATTTCGGAGGGCGAAGAGCTTTTGAGTTTGGATGGAGCGCTGCCTGCTAAAAATAACACATCATCGGGAATTGGCCTTCATCGTATCTTTCCGTGTCCTCCGTGAAGTCCGTGTCCCACTCTCAAAATCGTAGGAGATATTGGACACGGATTGCACGGATGGGACGCCAGCCTCTGGGTGGACTCCAGCACGGTGATAGATCATTTCCAAACGGAGGCACTCGGCGGATTCGAGAGATCAGATTTCAAATTTGCGATCAGAGATTTGGAATCTGCTCATTGCGGCTTCTCTCTCGCTTTTCCAGCACTCGGCGGCTTGATCTCAGCAGGGACGGCAACAATTTCCGCTCCCGGCTTTAATCGTTCATTCCCTTCAACGACCACTTGTTGGCCAGCCTTTAATTCCCCTTTCACTTCAATCCAAGAACCCGCTGCGATGCCGAGTTGCACGGGGACCGGTTGCACGGTGGGCTTCTCGCCGAGAGTCACGATATAGACGACTGGCTGCGGGCCACCGAGCACCAGCGAGTCCTTCGGCACAAGTCGCACATTTTTCTTTTGGTCCACCGGTAATTCGACCTTCGCGAACATTCCCGGCTTGAGCAACGGCGTCCCGTCTGTTTGCAGCGGGTTCTTCAGCGCGATCCGCACCGGAAACGTCCGCGACTTCTCGTCTCCCTTGGGCACGATCGCGATGACGGTGCCGATAAAGGTTTGATTCGGTAGTGCATCGACATCGACGCGGGCCGACACTCCCAATGTCAGTCGCGGGATGTACGACTCCTGCACATGCACGCGAACTTCGATCGGATCAACCTCGACGATCTCCGCGACCAGTTTTCCCGATTCAATCCATTGGCCGACTTCAGTGTGTTCGGCGACAACGTACCCAGCGAACGGCGCAGTAATCGTGTGCTTTTCCAAGATGTCCTTGAGTCGATTGATTTCTTCTTCCGCCGCCAGCGCGCGTGCGTCCGCTTGAGCAATCTTCTCCGGCCGAGTTCCCGCCACGACGAGGTCATACGCCGCCTTCACGGCGCGAGCGGTATCGGCGGTGACCTCGGACAGCGACGTGTCTTCTTCAATTTGATCGCGCGTGGTCGCCTTCTGCTCGACCAGCCCTTTGGTCCGAGCCAGCTTTGTTTTCGCGTATCGCGCGGTGGCTTCCGCAGCCTTCATGCGTGCTTCCGCTTGTCGGATTTCTTCTTCACGCGAGCCATTCTTGAGTTCGAGCAACTCCTGTTTCCGCAATTCCCACTCGGCGGTCGCCGCTGCAATCTGAATCTGTAAGTTGCGAGTCAACAGTTTGGCGAGTGGCTGCCCTTTCTCGACCCGATCACCGTCGTTGACCAAGAACTCGACCACCCGCCCCGAAACGGCACTCCCTACCATGCTGTGCCGCCGCGCTTCCACCGTGCCGACGAACACTCGACCCGAAGCGACGTCGCCACGCTCGATCACTTCAGTTACCGATACCTTCGCCGGTCCAAACTGAGCGGAAGCGACGCCGGTTGAAAGCAGAATGACTGCCAAGCCGAAGACTGCGGCCTGACGAGAGTCTGAAAGGAAAGGAGAAGTCACAGCCTGAACTCCCAACGCGGCCGAAGCCGCAACAAAAATCGTTTAACCGCACGCCGCAGGCACGCGTGTTTTCGAGTACCTCGACGTTTCCTGCTCAAACACAACGCGCGTGCCTGCGGCGTGCGGTTAAACGACATGCGACTAAAACGGCCAAATCAGCGGAGCCAATCCGACGGTCACGATCATATAGAGCAAGTCGAGCGGGATGCCGATGCGCAAATAATCGCTGAAGCGATAACCGCCAGGGCCCATGACCATCAGGTTGCATTGATAGCCCGTCGGCGTCGCATAGCCCGCCGACGAGCCGACCATGATCGACATGATGAACGGCATCGAATTCACTCCGAGTTTCTCCGCCGCTGCGATCGCAATTGGGAAGACTAACACCGCCGCCGCGTTGTTCGTGATCAGTTCGGTGAGGATCATCGTCGCGAAGTAAACGGCTCCAAGCACTGCCCATGGCCCGCCGCCGAAGATTTGAGCTGCGTCAATCAGGTTCGATGACAACCACTGAGCCGCTCCGCTGGACTCCAACGCTTTTCCGATTCCGAACGACGCACCGATGCTGACGAGAACTTCGACGTCCAAACTTTCGCGGGCCTCGCGCGCGGTGCAGCACTTCGTCAGAATCATCAGCCCGGCAGCCAGTGTCGCCGACGTGAGAATGTCGAAGTATTTGTCCCACGTCAGATTCACCACGATCATCGTCAGCAGAATGAGCAGTGCCATCCAAGCCTTATCGTGCCGCGGCGGAGCGGAGTTCTGCACGCTGCTGACAAGAAAAAAGTCGCTCGAATTCCGATTGCGCGCTTCAAACGACTGATGCGCTTCGAGCAGCAACGTATCGCCTGATCGCAGCACGATGTCGCCGATCTTGGCGTTGATCCGCTGACCGCTGCGTGCGACAGCGAGTACTGCCGCGTCATAGCGCCGACGAAACTGACCATCGCGAATCGACTTGCCGACGATCGGGCAACGATCCGAAACGACCGCTTCGATCAAGCAACGCTGCGTGCGCGGGTCGTTCAACTTGAAGACTTGATCCGTCGCCGGTTGCAGCCCGCGCACTTTTTGCAGATCGACAACCGATTCAACGATGCCGACGAAGATGACTCGGTCGTTCGCTTGCAGACGTTCGGTGGGACCGACGGCGGGAAGGATCGCTCCTTCGCGTTCGATCTCTGCCAAGAACAAGCCGGGAAGATGTCGCAGCCCCGCGAGTTCAATCGTTTGGCCAACCAACGCGCCGTCCGGTTGCACGATCATCTCGACTGTGTATTGCCGAGGGTCATCATTCAAGCTGATCGCCGGTTTGCGATCGGGCAACAGCCACTTGCTCGTCACCATGATGAAGGCCATGCCGATCAACGCAGTCGGTAAGCCAACCCAGGTGATGTCGAACATCCCCATCTCAGGCATTCCCGCTTTGACCATCAACCCAGCCACGACGATGTTCGTGCTGGTGCCGATCAGCGAGCAACAACCGCCGAAGGTTGAGGCGTAACTCAGCGGCAAGAACAGCTTTGACGGGCTGATCTTGTACTTCTTGCAGATGTCATCGACGACCGGCATGAACATCGCCACGCACGGCGTGTTGTTGAGAAAAGCGCTTAGTGCCATCACGGGAAACAGCAATCGCGCTTGGGCAGCCGCCACCGTTTTGGGCTGACCGATGATCGGCTTGGTGATCACCGCCATCGCACCGGTTTGAACAAGCCCCGCGACAACGACGAAGAGCACGGCAACTGTCAGCATCGCGTTGTTGCCGAACCCTTCGACCAACTGATTGATCGACGGCAACTTCTTGGGGCCTGCGAATGGGCTAACAACCATGATGAGCGCCAAACAACCCATGACAACCATATCGGCAGCCAAGTTCCGGGCGAGCCCATAAACCATTACGCCCACAACACCGAGCGTGAACCAACCTTCCCAACTCATAGCGTGGAATCATTCCGAAAGAGGCGAACGAATCGACCGACGGACATCCCTGCGACCGCGATCAAAAGCAGGCGGAAGATAGCGAATCACCACGTGAGTGTCACACGGCTTTTACGTAGCCGTCATCGCTCCGCGTGACGAGCCGAATGCTTCACAACGCCATGTTCCCAT
>JAYUFI010000401.1:0-14717 GCA_043738805.1 Planctomycetaceae bacterium
ATGGAGAACGCTCCGAAACGCGCACGCCTGCGGCTGGCGGTTAAACGAGCCTTGTCGAGACCTCACCGAAATACCGGATGAGCCAAGCCTTTTTCCACCGAGACAAGCTCGGTGGGGTTTGGGTGAGATGGCTTATGACATTCGCTTAACAACATTTTCAAAGAGTCGCTCTCATGCAAATCAATCGACGAACTCTGTTGGCCGCTGTGGTGGCGTCGAGTAGTGGCCTGTTGGGGAATCGTTTGTTGGCGCAGTCGTCACCGAGTCAATCACCGCAGCGGAAGCCGGTTCGGACGGCCCGGCTGACGGATGATTCGTTCGCGAAGGTTCCAGAGACGGAGGTGATGCTCGAACTGCTGACAGGGGGCGGGGCCGCTTCCGAACATGCTCAGCAGTGGGGGCAGCAACTCCAGAAGCTCAATGTCACGTTTCAAACGCGACAAGGAGTGAGCACTGACAAGCCGCTGGTGAAAGAACAAAAGTTGGGACGGCTGCGTCGTGTGACTGTCGTCGCCATGTTGGATCGCAATGGCAAGATCGTGTGCGAAGACCGCAGCTTCACGTTGGCTCAATCGCAACAACTGGCGGAATGGGTTCGCGAGTTGAAGGCTTACGGTGCTCAGGGTGCGCCGCAGGGGAAGCCAATGTTTGGGTTGGATGAGTCGCAATTCAGGGCGCTGATCAACGGGCTTAGCCCGACGATCGAAGTGGATACGCTCGGTCTGAAGTTTGATGCCGCACTCAGCAAGTTGCCGTTGCCCTCGAAGCATCCGCTGCGGATGACTCCGGAAGGGAAGCGCGCAGTCAAAGAATTTGATTCGAGCAAGACGCTGCGACAAAGCGTCAAAGGACTCAGCGTCGGGACTGGGCTGGCCGTGGTCTTGTCGGAATTTGGACTCGCATTCAAACCGCTCCGCACGCCTGAAGGCTCGATCGAACTTTCTGTCTTTCCGCGCGAAGAAGACTCCGAACTCTGGCCGATCGGCTGGCCGCTTGACCCAAGCCGACCGCAAGGGCAGATTGCCCCCGCGTTGTTCAAGATGGTGCCTGTCGAATTGAACGACGTGCCGCTCACCGAAGTTTTGTCCGCCGCGTCGAACGCTTCCGAAATCCCGATCTTGCTCGACCACTTTCCGATCGACCAACAAGAGATCGACTTGAGCGAACTGAAAGTGACCGTCCCCGCTCGCAAAACAACGTGGGGCTTGCTGCTGAAGCAGATCACGTTCACTCACAAACTGGGCCGCCGCATCGTCACCGACGAAGCTGGCCGACCGCTGGTTCTCATTACCACGCTGAAAGATTCACTCAAAGAGACGACCGTTGGGAAACCGACGAAGTGAGTCGGCCGTGGGACGAGCACTCTTGCCTATCGGTAGCGTTAGAAGCCGGTAGCGTTAGAAACACAACGGGCAAGAGTGCCCGTCCTACAAAGTGCCGTCGGTCTCGTCTGCTTCTTCGGCTCCGATCAACTCCGCGCGACGTTGCTCAAGCTCTTCGGCCATGCGATGTGGGTCAAGCGGTTCGACGATCGCATATTTACCGTCGCACCAGCGGAAGAAATCGACTCGGCGGCAGCGTTCGCTGCAAAAGGGAAATGAGATTCCTTCGCGAGCGATCTCGCCCACGAGCGGTCGTTCACAGATCGGGCATTGTGGTGGCTTAATCATGCTGTGTTGCTTTTCGAGTTGCGTCAGTGTGGCACGACGCTCCGCGTCGTGATTGATTTTGTGGAGCACGATTTCATCGCGTTCCTTGTCAGGGTACGTTGAAACGTGCCCCACGACTTATAGCACGTCGGACGAATCACAACCCTTCAACGCAAACTCGCGGCGAGAAAAAATAGGCATTCATTGCCGTACTCGATTTGCTTCGCGACGATAGGTTCCGTTGGAGGAATCTCAGGCGAACCGCCTGAGCTACGAGTTTGTTTGAGGAGTGATTCATGATGCGCCTGATGAATGTCGTCCTGTGCGTTGCGCTGTTGTTGGCTGCGGGCCGCACGACGCTCGCTCAATCGCCGAACTTTGAATCGCTCACGCTGCGGTATGAGGCTCAGGTGCGACCGTTGATCGATCGCCTCTGCCGTGAGTGTCATTCGGCGGAGAAGCCGGAAGGGGAGTTGGACCTGACGAGTTTTCGCTCGCTGGCCGACGTGCGCAAAGGGGCGAAGTCGTGGCAGAAGGTTTTGGAGATGCTCGATACCGGCGACATGCCGCCGAAGGATGCGAAGCAGCCGACAGAAGTTGAGCGGACTCTGTTGAAGACGTGGGTGCGCGAGTATTTGAAGGTTGAGGCGAAGGCTCAGGCGGGCGATCCGGGGCCGGTGGTGTTGCGGCGGCTGAGCAATGTGGAGTTCAACAACACAGTGCGCGATTTGACCGACGTCGACTTGCAACCGGCTCGTGAATTCCCGGCGGACAACGCGGCGGGCGAAGGGTTCACGAATACGGGGAACGCACTGGTGATGTCGCCGTTGATGGTCACGAAGTATCTCGATGCGGCGAAGGAGATCTCGCGGCATGTGGTGTTGCTGCCGGATGGGTTTCGGTTTTCGCCGTCGACCACGCGGCGCGATTGGACGGAAGAGTTGCTGGCTCAGATTCGCGGGGTGTATCGCGATTACACCGACTCACGCGGCGGCACGAAGGTGAATCTGCAGGGGATCGTGTTCGATACGAACGGAGGCGGGCGGTTGCCGCTGGATCGGTATCTGGAAGCGACGCTTGCTGAGCGTGAGACACTGACGACCGGACGCACGACGATCGACGCGGTCGCGACTTCGCGGGGTTTGAGCTCGAAGTATCTCGGCATTTTGTGGAACGCGCTCAACGGCAAAGAACCGTCGCAGTTGTTGGACGGACTGCGGGCGCGGTGGCGTGACGCAAAGCCGGCGGACGCGGCGGCGATCGCGGGAGAGATCGCAACGTGGCAGCAAACGTTGTGGCGGTTTTCGAGCGTCGGGCACATCGGCAAAGTCGGTGGGCCGAAAGCCTGGATGGAGCCGGTCAGTCCGGTCACGACGAAATACGAAACGCGGATGAAGATCCCGGCATCGGCGGACGGCAAGTTGGTCACGCTGTATCTCACGGCGTTCGATGCGGGGGACGGGAACGATCAGGATTTTGTCGTGTGGCAACAGCCTCGTTTGGTGGCGGCGGGGCGGCCGGACTTGTTGCTGCGTGACGTGCGGGATGTGACTCGCGAGTTGATCGCGCGGCGCGAAGTGATGTTTGCGAGCGCAGCAAAATGTCTGAATGCGGCGGCGGAAGCGAGTGCCGCGCCGGGGAAGACGGATCAAGTTGAGTTAGCGAAGCGTCATGGTGTTGATGGCGAAGTGCTGGCGGCGTGGCTCGATTACCTCGGCGTTGGAACGGGTGGGCCGGTGAAGATCGACAGTCACTTCAAGACGAAGCTCGCGAAGTCGTCGGGATATGACTTCGTCAACGGCTGGGGAAGTGATGCGACGCCGCTGCTGGTGGCGAACTCGTCCGATCAACACGTCCGCATTCCGGGGAACATGAAGCCGCACGGCGTCGCCGTGCATCCGTCACCGACGTTGAACGCGGCTGTCGGTTGGGCGAGTCCCGTGGCCGCGACGTTGCGGATCGAGGGGAAAGTTCAACACGCTCATCCGGAATGCGGCAACGGCGTGACGTGGTCACTGGAACTGCGACGCGGGGCGACTCGACAGAAGTTAGCAGCCGGTGTTTCGCAGGGAGCGAAGGAAGTCCCGTTCGGGCCGATCGAGAAAGTGACGGTGCAGCCGGGTGATTTGGTGTCGTTGCTGATCGGGCCGCGCGACGGGAATCACTCGTGCGATTTGACGGCGGTTGATCTGACACTGACGTCGATCGGCGAGGGAAGCAAAGTTTGGGACTTGGCACGCGATGTGTCGCCCGACGTTCATGCGGCGAACCCACACGCCGATCATTTGGGCAATGAAGGGGTCTGGCATTTTTATACGGAGCCGACGACAGGTGGCGTGACGGGAGCGGTGATTCCGGCGGGCTCGCTGTTGGCTCAGTGGCAATCAGCCGCGACGGCGGAGGAAAAGCAAAAACTGGCGACCGCCGTGCAGGAGTTGCTGAAGGCCGGGCCTCCCGCTGTGAAGGAGAGCCCGGACGCGGTGCTGTATCGGCAACTGGCGTCGTTCGGAGGTCCGTTGTTTCGGGCAGTGAAGACTCAAGGTCGTCCTGACGCTTCGCGCGAAGGGGGCTTACTGGCGACCGACTTCGGAGTTGATCCGGCTCTTTTCGGACGGCATCCGAACGGACAAGCGGTCGATGCCGCGAGTCTGTCTGTGAAGGCTCCGTCAGTCATCGAAGTTCGCCTGCCGGCCGATTTGGTCGAAGGTTCGGAACTGGTGACGTCGGGTGTGCTGCATCCCGAAACGGGGAAAGAAGGGAGCGTGCAGCTTCAAGTGCTCACTGCGAAGCCGGCTGCTTTGACCGGGCTTGTGCCGAGTGCCGTCACGGAGATCAACGCGAACAGTCAATGGACCGACAACAATCGCCGCATCGCGCACTCGACGCCGATTCTCGTCAGCGAGGGAAGCGCCGCGAGTCGTCGCGTGGAAACGGGGTTCGAGTTGTTCCGCAATCTGTTTCCGGCGGCGCTATGTTACTCGCGAATCGTCCCCGTCGATGAAGTCGTGACGCTGACGCTGTTTTATCGCGAGGATCATCATCTCAGCCGCTTGATGCTCGACGAGGCGCAGACAGCGAAGCTCAACCGCTTGTGGGACGAGCTGCATTACGTCAGCCACGATGCGGTGATGCTGGTCGATGCCTTTGAACAACTCATGGAATACGCGACTCAAGACGCCGATCCGAAGGTGTTTGCTCCGCTGCGCAAACCAATTCACGATGCGGCGGCGGCGTTTCGCAAACGGCTGGTCGATACTGAGCCGCAACAACTCGACGCGCTGCTCGACTTCGCGAACCGCGCGTATCGCCGCTCGCTGACCGAGGCGGAAGCTCGTGAACTGCGCGGTCTGTATGCGAAACTGCGGCAGCAAGATGTCCCGCACGATGAGGCGTTCCGGCTGACGCTCGCTCGATTGCTGCTCTCGCCAGCGTTTCTGTACCGCGCGGAGCCGACGGGGCCGCAAGTGGCGAAGGACGCGACTCAAGCAACGCCGGTCAGCGATACGGCTTTGGCTAACCGCTTGAGTTATTTTCTGTGGGCCTCGATGCCGGACGCGGAACTCCGAACGCTGGCCGCCGAGAATCGTTTGCACGAACCGGACGTGCTGGTCGCTCAAGCGAAACGGATGCTGAAGGACGACCGCGTCCGGGCGTTGTCGACGGAGTTCGCGTGTCAGTGGCTCGGCATCCGCAACTTCGACGCTCACAGCGAAAAGAGCGAGCAGGTCTTTCCGACGTTTAATGCCCTGCGCGGCGACATGTATGAAGAGTCGGTGCGGTTCTTCGTCGATCTGTATCAGCGCGACGGTTCGGTGCTGGAACTGCTCGACGCCGACCACGCGCTGCTCAACGAAGCGATCGCCAAACATTATGGAATCGACGGCGTGACCGGCCCGCAGTGGCGTCGCGTCGACGGCATCAAGCAGCACGGTCGAGGGGGCATCCTCGCGATGGCAACGACGCTCGCACAACAATCGGGAGCCTCACGCACGAGCCCGATCCTCCGCGGCAACTGGGTCAGCGAAGTGCTGCTGGGCGAACGCTTGCCGCGCCCGCCGAAGAACGTGCCGCAACTTCCCGAAAGCGAATCGGACGGCAATCTCACGGTGCGTCAGCTTGTCGAGAAGCATCGCAGCGTGGCGGCGTGTGCTCACTGCCACGATCGCATCGACCCGTTCGGCTTTTCGCTGGAAGGTTTCGACGCGATCGGCCGCCGCCGCGACAAAGATCTCGCCGGGCGAGCGATCGACGTGAATGTCGAACTGAAGAACGGCACGAAGTTCTCCGGCGCAGCGGGTCTTCGCACATATCTCCTCGAAACCCGCCGCGATGATTTCGTGCGACACTTCTGCCGCAAACTTTTGGGGTATGCTCTCGCTCGTGGCGTGCAGCTTTCCGACGAGCCGTTGCTGGATGAAATGGTGGCTCTACTCAAAGACCACGATTACCGTTTTTCGGTGGCTGTCGAAAAAATCATCCGCAGCCAACAGTTTCGATATCAACGCGGGGTCGATCGTCAGAATTGAGGACGCCATTCGTTGCATGAACTGGATAAGATCCCGCAACTAAGATTTGCCAGACGGCAATTTGTTTCAAAACATTCCCTGACTGAATTAAGAGACGTCTGATGTTGACCTACAAATCGAGCTACAAGTGGTCCGAGGGAGTTATGCTGGGTGAGGTCTTGGACTTTCCTGGCACGATTGCTTATGGCAATTCACTGGATGAAGTTCGTAACCGTTTGGCGTCGGCATTGCGTGACATGGCTGAGACAAACTTGATCAACGGTGAACCGTTGCCGATCCCAAATTCAGTGGCTTCAGATGAGGATGCCGATCTGGAAGAGCCAATCTACTTGGTACTTCAAACCGGCCCACAATTGGCAATGAATGTGGGGGTCGCCGTATCATGAAACGCCGTGACCTTCTGCGGCACATTGAGGCTTACGGCTGCGTGTTCGTTCGCGAGGGCCAAGGGCATACGATCTACGAAAATTCGGCGAACGGAAGACGCGTTCCCATTCCACGCCATCGCGAGATTCCTGACGTTTTTGCCCGTTCGATCTGCCGGCAACTCGGAATACCAGAGCCGTGATCTCACGGATTTTCGCTGTTCAGAAACGTTCAGACAAACCAAGTCCAATGACTCACAAGGAGCCGATTCAATGACGCCACGAACCTCAACGTTTCCGCACAGTTTGTCTCGTCGCACCTTTCTGCGTGGCCTGGGCGTCACGATGGCGTTGCCGTGGATGGAGTCGCTGACGGTTTGGGGCGATGAGACGACGAAGGCGGTGCCGGGGAGTCAGGCTCCGGTGCGGTTTGCCTGTTTGTTTTCGGGGAACGGATTTCACAGCAAGGAATGGTGGGCGAAGGGGAGCGGGAGCGGGATGGAGTTGGGCAAGGTGCTCGAACCGCTGACGGAGGTGCGAGAGAAGCTGCTCTTCATTCGCGGGCTTTACAACGAAGAGGCATTGAAGGGAAACATTCACAGCTCGCAGACGGGGAACCTGTTGTCGGGGGCTCCACTGGCATCGGGCGGCGACATTCGGTCGGGGACCAGCGTCGATCAACTGCTGGCGCAGCAGTTCGGGTCGCAGACGAAAGTCCCCAGCTTGGTGCTCGGTTGCGAGACGGCGAATCCGGGGGTCCACAAGAACTATTCGATGCTTTACAGCTCGCACATTTCCTGGAGCTCGCCGACCAGTCCGACGCCGCTGGAGCTGTATCCGGCGCTCGCCTTTGACCGAATGTTTAAGGACGACGTCTCGAAGACGGATAAGAGCGTGCTCGACGCGGTGTTGGAAGACGCGAACGGGCTGCGCGGAAAGATCAGCTCGGCGGATCGGACGAAACTGGACGAGTATCTGACGTCGGTTCGCGAGGTCGAACAACGCATCGAGCAAGCGGGCAAGGCGAATCGTCTGCAAGGTTGGCGGCCGACGCTCGCACAACCCAACATTCCACGGCCCGCCGACGGCGTGCCGCAGGACATCGACGAGCACATGCGGTTGATGTGCGACATCCTGGTGCTGGCGTTTCAGACGGACACGACTCGATTCTGCACGCTGAAGCTCAACAACGACCACTCGTCGCTGCGGTTTCCCAAGCTCGGCATCGACTACATGATTCATCACTTGCTGTCACACAGCGACGGCGCGGATTGGCTGAAGGTCAATCAGTTCTTCGTGCAGCAACTGGCTTACATCGCGAAGAAGCTCGATGCGATCCAAGAAGGAGAGCGAACCGCGCTCGACAACTCGTTGATCATGTTCTGTTCGAGCATGATGTCGGGTCATCACGACGCGACTCAGTTGCCGGTCATCGTCCTCGGCCGAGGCGGCGGCAAACTGGCATCGGGGCGAGTGCTCGACTACGCCGGTAAGCCGAACCGCAAGATGTGCAGCCTCTACTTGTCGTTGCTCGACAAGTTCGATGTGCGCCCGAAGAGCTTCGGTGATTCGACGGAGCGACTGTCTGAGGTGTGATCGCTTCGACAATCAATATCGGTTCAGTCGGCGTTTCGGGAAGGTTGAACAAAGAATGTGGCGATGAGATCGCAGTCAGAGCCGCAACAGCGACCAGCAGCTTTCATCGCGTTTGCGTGAGCTTCGTTGTTGAAGCCGTTGCAACGGCGTGCCAGCCGGGTTGTTAATGTTGGCCGGTGTGTCCTGCGAATCGCACGGGTTTTAGCGGCTGCGGTCTGATTTCTGATAAATGGAATGCTGCCCAAGCCGGTCTTAGCGATATGCCGAAATCGGTCGAGAGTTCAAAATTTTGTTTGATCGCTGGGATTGTCAGCTTATCCTCTCCCCCTTCAGACGTTAGTGGGAGCACGGGAGGAAATCGTGCCGAATGGAATTCAAACGTGCGACGGGTTCGGAGAGCTCGTGCGACGCCCACTCAAATGAGGAGACGGCTGGCGTTGAGAACGGTCGGTGACTGATCTTTGCCAGCCATCTTGGTATGGATGTCATTCTTCGAGGCTATTCGGTCAATGATGCGACTTGGTTTTACTTGTCGCTGTTGTTGATCGTCGCCGTTTTCTTCCGATTCAATCGAGTCATTTCGCTACGCAATGTCGATCTGGCGTTGTTACTGACGATTGCGCCGGGACAGTTGCTCGTGCAACACCATCCGTCGCTCGGCTACGGATGGTTGTTTGTGACAACGGGGCTGTTGCTGGGTCGGCTCTTCAGCGACAGTTTTTGGAAGCGTCGCCCGCTGCTCGAACAGAATTTGAATTACGCGGGCATGGCTTTTCTGGCTGTGGCCGCGTTTACGTTTTTGATGAGCAAGGTCATCGCCGAGCCACCGGCTCGCGCGGCTGTGGAAACCGTGCGGCGCGCGGACGAGATGCTGAAGCGGCAAGACACAACTCCAGAGCAACCCACAAACGAGGAAACTCAACCGGGGCCGACGGCGCGATTGTTAGCCGCTCCGGTCGTGCAGACTTCGGAGTTTGTGGCCGCGAATCACTCGCAAGATTCGAGTGACTTTTGGGCGGTCGAACAGATAGCTGCTCGCTCAACGGCGGTGCTTGCTCATTTGGCGGTCGTTGCTGGTTTGTGGTTTTTAGGGCGGCGTTTGTTTGGAGATGTGAACTGCGGGTTGGCGATGGCGACGCTGTATTTGCTGCTGCCATGCACGTCGATCGACGTCGGCAAAGTCAATCACGTGTTGCCGGCGGCGTTGATCATTTGGGCGTTCGTGTCGTACCGGAATCCGTTGGTCGCTGGGAGCTTGATGGGGCTGGCGTGTGGGACGCTGCTCTTCCCGGTCTTCTTGTTGCCGTTGTGGGCGGTGTTTTATGGCAAGCACGGAGCACGCCGTTTTGCTCTGGCACTGAGTGTTATCGGTGCTGTGCTGTTGTCGAGCCTGTTGCTGACTTCGGCGGACTCACATTCATTCAC
This sequence comes from Planctomycetaceae bacterium, assembly GCA_043738805.1. Taxonomy (GTDB): domain Bacteria; phylum Planctomycetota; class Planctomycetia; order Planctomycetales; family Planctomycetaceae; genus SXKJ01. The sequence goes on from JAYUFI010000401.1 coordinate 9,562, forward strand.
GAAGCAGATTCTCGGTTCGATTGATTGGAGTTGCTTGAAGCTCAACAGCGAGACGATCGGCTTCTGGAGCAACTACGACGCGGTCTATCGAGTCCCCGTCATCGTCGCGTTCTTCGTGATGCTGACGTTGCTGACATTCTTGCCACGAGAAAAGAACCTCGAACATCTGCTGGGACATTCGACGGCAATCATCGTGGCGACTCAGTTGTGGTATCCGCAGCAAGGTGGCACCTATGTGCTGTGGTATCTGCCGCTGGTCTTGGCGGTGATGTTTCGACCGAGGTTGACCAATCAAACTCCGCCGGTCATCGTCCCCGCTCCGTCTGAGGAACAGCAGTTGTCTGATCCGACTCGACCGGTTGCCGGAGCATCTTGGTTAGGTCGCGGACTGCGTTAATCATGCTTTTTCAACCTCGACTTTTGGTGCCAAATGCTCGAATCAAAGTTCGTCGTTCATCAAGGGGCGCAAGCAGGAGGACAGTTGCTTGTCGGATTTCTGGTGGCATTGTCTGTCGTCATGGCGACGATTCAATGCGCGTGGTCAGATGAGGCTCGTCAGTTTGTCGATGTCCCGGAACAAAGCTCGATCGAGTTCACTCTGGCTGAGAATGAGCAGTCGGTTCCGCCTCACTTTCGATTGAATTCACATCGTTTTGATGCGGACGCAGAACTGCTCCGCGAATCGGGGGCGATGCGAGTTCATGTCGTCACGTTTCCGTCGCCCATGGAAACTGCGATCGACGAGAACAACACAGTTCACGCAGAGTATTTTCAGCCCGCCGGAAAAGGGCCGTTCCCTGGCGTTGTTGTGTTGCACATTCTTGGTGGTGAGTTCCCGCTTTCGCAGACAGTCGCTAGTTCGTTGGCGCGAGCCAACGTGGCGGCGTTGTTCGTGAAGATGCCGTATTACGGTGAGCGGCGCAGTACCAAATCATCGCGACGGATGATCTCGCGTGATCCGCGCGAGACCGCCGAAGGGATGACTCAAGCGGTGTTGGATATTCGTCGTGCGGGCGCGTGGTTATCGTCGCGGCCTGAAGTTGACAAGCAACGTCTTGGCGTGACAGGCATTAGTCTCGGTGGAATCATGTCGTCGTTGTCGGCTGCTGGCGAACCGCGATTTCGTAAGGTTGCGAACTATCTCGGCGGCGGTCGGCTAGCTGAGTTTCTGTGGGAGAAAGATCATCCCGACGCAGAGAAGTTTCGGAGCGAATGGCTCGCAGCGGGTGAGACTCGTGAGTCGTTCATCAACACATTAACACCGGTCGATCCGGTCACGCATGGGGCGTTACTCAAAGATCGCGACGTCTTGATGGTCGCGGCAAAGAACGACGAGATCATTCCGCCAGCCGCGACGATCGCGCTGTGGGAGTCGATTGGAAAACGTCCGGAACTGGTTTGGCTGGATGCCGGCCATATCACGGCGGCAAAGTTTTTGCCGGGAGAAATGAGCCGGTTGGCGGGGTTCTTTAACGACTGGAAACGCAACGGATTGTGAGTTCTCGTCCGCCTGATTGGGCTGAATCTGGCCGAAACATCGCTGTGACTCACGGCAGTTTGGCGAAGGAGTGGTAGAGTTTTCCTGCGCGGCCTTGACAATTCTTAGTCTCAGCGATTCCCTATGCGCCAACTTATGGGCGTTTGCCGATATGACCCGCAAGTTCCCACCTGATACTCGATTGTCCGTGCCTACCTCCACAACCTTCATTCGCCGGTGCTCGGCAGTGATGACATACCAAATGACTGGCCGCTGGGTCGGTTAGGTTTCGTTCAACCAAGCCCGTAAGTTTCAGACACAGACTCAAGGAGCTGAGCTATGCCAATGCGTCCCTCACGTCGTGATTTTTTGCATGTTGGTTTTTGTGGCGGCATCGGCCTCTCACTGGCTGATTACTTCGCACTCAAGGCGAAGGCCGACATCAAGAAATACGAGAGCAAGGAAGGGACTGCCAAGTCAGTCATTTTCATTTACCTGCCGGGTGGTGCGGCTCATCAAGAAACCTTCGATCCGAAGCCGTATGCTCCGATCGAGTATCGCGGCCCGATGAATTCGATCCAGACGAAAGTCTCTGGCGTTTTCATCAACGAGATGTTTCCTCAGACTGCTCAGATCGTGGACAAAATTGCGATTTGCCGTTCGATGACTCACGGTGAAGCGGCTCACGAGCGCGGCACTCACAACATGTTTACCGGCTATCGACCGAGTCCGGCATTGCAGTTTCCCAGCATGGGAAGTGTTGTGTCGCACGAGTTCGGCCCACGCAAGAATCTGCCGCCATATGTCTGCATTCCTGGTCAGCCGAATGAGTTCGCCGGGACCGGCTATTTAAGTTCTTCGTTCGCACCGTTCAGTCTTGGTTCAGACCCGGCGGCAAATGGGTTTACGGTTCGCGACTTGAAGTTGCCCGGCGGTGTCGATGATGGCCGATTCACTCGGCGACGCACGATCCTCGACACGGTCAATGATCATTTCAAGACCAAAGAAAAATCCGACTCGCTCGACGCGGTCGATACGTTCTATCAACGGGCCTACGGATTGGTTTCGTCAGTTGATGCTCGCGAGGCGTTCAACATCGACGCCGAGCCGTCTCCGATTCGTGATGCTTACGGTCGCAATTCTGCCGGTCAGCGCATGCTGATGGCTCGGCGATTAGTCGAAGCGGGCGTGCGATTCGTCACGCTGACCTACGGCGGCTGGGACATGCACGACAACATCAATGGCAGCATCCGCAGCCAAGTCCCTGCGTTCGATCAAGCATATGCTCAACTCATTCGTGACCTTGATGGTCGCGGCCTGTTGAAGGACACGCTGGTCTGTATCGCCTCGGAATTCGGACGCACCCCGAAGATCAACGCAACTGCTGGCCGCGATCACTGGCCGAAGGTCTTCAGCGTGGTGCTCGCCGGTGGCGGTATTAAACAGGGGATCGTTTACGGTTCGTCGAACAGCACTGCGAGCGAACCAGAAGAGGATGCCCTGACCGTCGAAGACTGGGCGACAACGATTTACGACCGCCTCGGCATCGTTGCCGACAAGGAGTTGATGGCTCCCGGTGATCGTCCAATCGAAATCGTCGATGGTGGTAAGGTGCGTAAGGAACTGCTCGCCTAATTTCGGAAAACGTAACTCACCGCAGAGGACGCAGAGAAACGCAGCTAGCCTGCTGGCCTCAGCGTCCTCTGCGGCTATCCGGATGAAAACAAAACGAGAAAAGCGGATGGCGAAGTTCTTCGAGACAATTCGCCAACTTGTGGAAGACGAGCGGTACGTCGTGGTGGTTGAGGTCGGAATGGTGGTCCCCGTCGATGATCCGAGCGAGCCGTGTTACGAGTCCGAGACAGTTCAGTTTCTGAAAAAAGTTCAGCAGCAAGTGGATGCCGACAATGAAGAGTGGCTTCGGCGACACGGCAAAGTATATGCGGTCTTGGGCGCTGTTTGATTTCAACGGCAGTCATAATTGAGTTTTCGGTACTGATCCAATCAGTGAGGTCTGCGATGTTTCGACGATTTGTTTTGGCGCTGATGTTGACGGCTGTTTCGATTCCCGTATTCGCCGCGTCGCCACGGTTGAGCATTATCAATCCACGCGGTTCACAGCGCGGCACCGAAGCCGTGCTGACCTTTAGCGGGTCGCAGCTTGGTGACGGCGAGCAAATCCTTTTTTACTCCCCCGGCTTTGAAGTCGTGAAAGTCGAGATGATCGACGCCAACAACTGCAAGGCGACGGTCAAGATCGCGCCCGATTGCCGGCTCGGCGAGCATGTCGCTCAGGTGCGGACGAAGACCGGCATCTCCGACTATCGCACATTTTATGTCGGGGCGTTGCCGCAGGTGGATGAAAAAGAGCCGAACAACTTCTTCGATCAGCCGCAGCCGATCACGCTCAATCAAACGGTCGTCGGCACGATCGGCGGTGAGGACGTCGATTACTACATCGTTGAAGCGAAGAAGGGACAACGCATTTGTGCCGAGGTCGAAGCCATGCGGCTCGGGTCCGCTCTGTTCGATCCGTATGTCGCGATCCTCGACATGAAGCGGTTTGAGTTGTCGGCTGCCGACGACACGCCGCTCGTCAATCAAGATTCCGTCGCCTCGATCGTCGCACCGGAAGACGGCAAGTACGTCGTTCAAATCCGCGAGACGGCATACGGCGGCGGGAGCAATTATCGGCTGCATGTAGGCACGTTTCCACGGCCACTCGCCGTTTATCCGGCGGGAGGCAAGTTAGGCGAAGAGATCGACGCGAAGTTTCTCGGTGATCCGGCGGGTGAGTTCGTCCAGAAGTTCAAGCTGCCGACTGTGGCCAGCAACGAGTTCACGGGCCTCTTCGCGACGGTCGGTGCCGAGATTGCTCCTTCACCGAATCCGTTCCGACTGTTCGAGCATGGCAACTCACTCGAAATCGAACCGAACAACACTGTCGTTCAAGCGACTCCGGCGACCCTGCCGAACGCCTTCAACGGTATCTTGCAGGAACCCGGCGATATCGACTTCTTCAAATTCACGGCGACCAAAGGACAAGTCTTTGAAGTCGAGTGCTACGGCCGCCGCATCCGTTCGGCGATCGACCCTGTGATGACGTTGTACAATGCTCAAGGTGGCGGCATCGTCAGCAACGATGATTCGCGTGGGCCAGACAGTTACTTCCGCGTGACGATCCCCGCCGACGGCGAATACTTACTGAGCGTCACCGATCATCTGCAACGCGGCGGGCCGGGCTTCGTATATCGCGTCGAATTCACAGGCGTCGTGCCGTCGCTGCAATTGAGCATCCCGCAAGTCGAGCGTTACGGCCAATACCGTCGCCAAGTTTACATCGCAAAAGGAAACCGCTTCGGTACGATCATCAACGCCAGCCGAGCGAACTTCGGTGGCAAACTGTTGCTCGAACCGCAGGGCATGCCCGCAGGCATCACGATCGTCGCTGAACCGATGGCCGAGAATCTTGCATCAATGCCAGTCGTCTTCGAGGCCGCAGCCGATGCACCGGTCAACGGCGCGCTTGTTGATTTCATCGGACGGCACGCCGAAAACCCGGCCATTCGTGGCGGCTTTTTCAACCGCGCCGAATTCATCATCGCGGCTCCGGGCCAGTCGATGTACTCGTGGCGCGACGTTGATCGACTTGCGGTCGCTGTTGTCGATGAGTTGCCTT
>JAYUFI010000402.1:0-14684 GCA_043738805.1 Planctomycetaceae bacterium
TCCAAGACCAGTTTTACGGCGACCGCTCCGGAACACTGGCCGACCCCTTCGGCCACGTTTGGACGATCGCCACACACAAAGAAGATGTCTCGCCCGAAGAGCTTGCTCGCCGAAGCGAGGAGTTCGCGAAGCAGCAATGCTCAAGCAATTCAGAATCAACGAACCACTGACAACTGATCAACTACGTCAATCCAACCACCACTGACAAAGGACAAACCATGCAACTAACTCCCGAACAAAAGCAACTGGGCAAAGAAAATTTCAACGAAGCCGTCGGCTTCAGCCGGCGCGAATTCATCACCGGAGCGGCAGCGGCGGGGACCGGACTCGGTGCGTACTACTTCGGCTATGAGAAGCTGAAGGGGGAACGTGTTCGAGTCGGCTTTATCGGAACTGGCGATGAAGGTTCGGTGCTACTGACTCAGCATCCGCCGGAGTACATGGAGATCGTCGCGATCGCTGACATCCGCCCGACGAACCTGCGTCGCTCGCTGGAAGGTGATGGCAACGATGATCGAGTCGGTCTCATCCGCAAGCTCGGCGAATCGACGGCAACGATGATCAAGCTTTACGACGACTACAAAGCGTTACTGGCCGATCCCAAAATCGAGGCGGTCGTCATTGCCACGCCGCTGATCTCGCATCACACGCTCGCGATCGAAGCGATGAAGGCTGGTAAGCATGTGCTGTGCGAGAAGCTCATGGCCAAGACCGTCACCGACTGCAAGTCGATGATCAAGGCGGCGAAGGACACCGGCAAGTTACTGGCCGTTGGACATCAGCGACACTACAGCGTGCTGTACGACAACGCTTACAGCATCATCAAGATGGGACTGCTCGGCGACATCAGACACATTCGCGCGCAGTGGCATCGCAACAACAGCTTCCCCGGTCGCGACTCGTGGAACAAAAAGGTTGATGCGAAGGACTTGGCCGCGCTGAAGGACAAGAACGAATACCTCAAGGGATTCGGCTTCGATGATGTCGAACATCTCGTCAACTGGCGCGTTTACAACGCGACCGGCGGCGGGCTGATGGCGGAACTCGGCAGCCACCAACTCGATGCCAGCAGCATCTTCCTTGGCAAAGTGAAGCCGATCGCGTGCAGCGGTTATGGCGGGAAGAATTTCTACGGCGTGAAGGGAGTCGGCTCGAAGGACAAGCAAGAAGACAAACGTGAGATCGACGATCACGTCTACGTCACGTTCGAGTTCCCCGGCCAACACTACGACGCGAAGGACAACCCGAACGACATCGCGATCGTGACGTATTCGTCGCTCAGCACGAATCGCCTGGAACCCTATGGCGAGCAAGTCATGGGAAGCCGTGGCACGCTCGTGGTCCAAACAGAGCAACAAGCGTTGCTCTACAAGGAAGCGAGTCCCGAAACCGGCGGTGGAGGTGTTGAGCAACGTCTCTACGTCATCAACGGCAACGACAGCGGCCCGGTTCTCTCCGCCAGCGCGAGCCTCGCCCCCACGGCCGGAGCCGCTTCCGCCGGAGCGACCGTCGAGAAAATCAGCCGCGGCTACACCGAAGAGATGGAGCATTTCTGCCACTGCATCCGCAACAAAATCTTCGCCGGCCCCAAAGACGGCGGCCTCCGTTGCAACGGCACCGTCGCAATGGCGGACGCCATCATGGCGCTGACGTCCAACCTCGCGATGAAGCACAAGAAACGCATCGTTTTCAAACCCGAATGGTTCGATCCAGAGAGTGACGCTGCACCGGAGACGGACAAAGAAGTCATCGGATAGAGCGGTGACATTTAGGTCGACTTGAAACGATTGATGTATTTCGACCGGAGTGACTCATGCTTCCGTGGGTTGAGTGTCCGTCGTTGACTCTGAATCTGGATCTGCCGCCCGAGCAACGGATCGCAGAGGCGTCGGATGACCTGATCAAGCGATCAAAGAAGTTATTGGCGGCGGTGCAGGCGGAGATTTCGGGCGGGCAACGGTGGCTGGCTGATGCCGTTCATTTGCGAACGGCGTATCGCTTTCTTGCCGAGACGAAGGCAAACGCGCAGCGAGTTGGTGTCGATTGGCGTGATCTGACGTTGGCCAATTTGAGCTACGAGTTGGTCGTTGGAATGTTTGCTTGTTCGACGATTGCATTGGCGACAGCGGCGGGGCCGGTGTTGGCTCGGAATATGGATTTCTGGCCGGAGAAGTGGCTGGCTCGCGCGAGCACGTTGATGCAGTTCACTCGCGGCGGAGAGCTGGCCTTTGTGAACGCGGGGTGGCCAGGAGCGATTGGTGTTGTCAGCGGCATGTCGGCGAAGGGTTTCGCGGTGGTTCTGAATGCTGTCGGCGGCGGCTCGGACAAATTGGGATATCCCGTGCTGCTGCATTTGCGGCGAGTCTTGGAAGACGCCAAGAGCTTCGATGCGGCGGTTGATTGGCTCGCTTCGGAACGGCTGACGGCGGGGGCGTTGTTTACGGTTGTGGGAACCCAGAACTGTCAGCGAGTCGTCGTCGAACGTAAGCCGTCGGCGTTTGTGTTGCGGCGTCCGATTACTGACGAGCCGCTCGTGGCGACCAACGATTACCGGTTGCTCAACGCGAGCGAACATGGCTCAATCGAAATGTTGTTGCAGACGAGTTGCTCGCGGTTTGATTCGCTGTGCCAACTCTTCGCGAAGCATCGTGCGGCGGATGAAATTCGCGATTCGGAGTTGCTTTATGCGCTCACCGATCCACGCGTTCGGCAGACGATCACGGCTCAGCACATGATTTTTCGACCGCGAGAAATGTTGTCGCGGTTGTTTGCTCCACGAGGGTTGCTTTGCGAGGATGGCTGCGGGTGAGTGGCAAGCTGGAAGCCTGCACTACGAAAACAACGAGGAGCCAGTTCATGCCTGAGCCTCAAGAGCGATCACAGCGGTGGGTCTGGTGGATTTGCGGGCTGCTGTTGTTGGCGAGCACGATCAATTACATGGATCGGCAGACGCTGTCGAGCACGTCGCCGCAGATCAAACGCGAATTCATACTGACCAACGAGCAGTACGGCACGATCGAGATGGCGTTCGGATATGGGTTTGCCGTGGGGGCGAGCATCTTTGGCTTTGTCTCGGATCGGACGAACGTTCGCTGGTTGTATCCGGGAGTGTTGTTGCTCTGGTCGGCGATGGGCTTCGCAACCGGGTTGGTGGAAACCTACACGCACCTTTTGCTGTGTCGATTGTTGCTGGGATTCTTCGAGGCGGGGCATTGGCCGTGCGCTTTGAAGACGACTCAGCGGCTGTTGCCTCCGAAGTATCGAACGCTGGGGAACAGCGTGTTGCAGAGCGGGACGGCGATCGGTGCGATCGCGACTCCGCAAATCATCAAAGCGATGGTGACCGGTGAGCCTGGGAGTTGGCGGATCGCCTTTCAGATTGTCGGAGCGATCGGTGTCGTCTGGATTGTTCTTTGGTTGTTGTCGGTTCGGTCTCGCGACTTGGCTCCGTTACCGAAAGAGGCGCGACCCGATTCAAAACCGGATGCGGACTTGAATGTGTCGACGAGTACGACCACTGAAGCCTCCTACTTCGAGTTGTTGCTGTCGCGAAAATTCTTGACGCTGCTGATCGTCGTCATTTCGATCAATCTTTGCTGGCACACGTTTCGAGTTTGGATGCAACTGTTTCTCGAAGAGGGGCGCGGCTACTCGCGTAACGAGGCGCTCGACATCGTGACGTGGTTCAACATCGCGACGGATGTTGGCTGTCTGACGACCGGATTCGCAACCGTCGCGTTGGGGCGGCGCGGTTGGTCGACTCACGGAGCACGCTGCCTGGCGTTTGGGATTTGTGCTCTGCTGACGGGAGCTGGCGCGTTCTTTCCGTGGTTGCCGAAAGGGCATTCGCTCGAATGGATACTCATGACGGTGGGACTCGGATCGCTTGGTTTGTTTCCGTGTTATTACTCGCTGAGCCAAGAGCTGACGCAAACGCATCAAGGCAAGATCACTGGGACGCTGGGGACAATTGCGTGGACCTTCTCGTACTGGCACCGCGAGTTTGGCAGTTGGGTCGATCAAACGAAGTCGTATGACGTCGGCATGATGGTGGCGAGTCTGCTGCCGCTGGTGGCTTTGTCGGCAATGCTTTGGTTGTGGCCGAAGCAACCGGATGATTCGAGATAGCGACTATTGAGAGTTTTCGTCACAGCGGCACAATGCCCCAGCCCTGCGACTCAAGGATCAATCTGACAATGGGACGCTGGCCCGATAACAACCGCTCGCAACTGACGACCTTCGTGATTTTGTTTGTCGTGTTTCCGCTGTTGTGCTGGCTGGCGTGGTGGTTTGTGAAACGCTGATGCTGATGTGACTCACTGATCTCAAGTTTGAAATTTCAAATCAAAAAGTAACTGGACCTTCACCTTTGAAACGCTCACCGCTGCTGATCATCTTCGTCACCGTCTTCATCGACCTGCTGGGCTTCGGCATTGTGATGCCGTTGCTGCCGCGATACGGCGAGCACTTTGGGATGGGTAAGTTTTCGCTGGGGCTGCTGATGGCCTCGTTCTCGGCGATGCAGTTCGTGTTTTCGCCGTTGTGGGGTCGAGTCTCTGATCGGATCGGGCGGCGGCCGGTGTTGCTGCTGGGGCTGGCGGGATCGGCTTTGTTCTACGGGCTGTTTGGCTTCGCGACGTCGTTGGGAAACGAGGGAGTGTGGCTCGGACTGTCGGCGGTTCCGTGGCTGTTCATCACGCGCATCGGAGCGGGGATCGCGGGGGCGACGATTTCGACAGCTCAGGCTTACATCGCGGACTCGACGACAGCGGAGGGACGCGGCAAAGGCATGGCGTTGATCGGTGCCGCGTTCGGCATCGGTTTCACGTTTGGCCCGCTGGTGGGAGCGTTGTGTGTGTCGAGCGACCTGAATGGTCCGCCGAGTGCGTTGGCCGGCTACGTTGCGTCGGGCATGTCGGCGTGTGCGTTCTTGTTCGCACTGGCTCGCTTGCCGGAATCGCTCACGCCAGGAGCGACGTCCAGCGTGCGGCGTCAGATGAATTTCGGAGCGATCGCTCGCGCGTTTTCGCGAGCGGGAATCGGCTTGTTATTGGCGACGATCTTTCTGACGACCTTCGCGTTCGCTCAATTTGAAGTGACGCTGTCGTTGTTCACGAAGCATCTCGGACTGGCGGACAAGTACATGTTCTTCGTCTACGCCTATGTCGGATTCATTCTCGCGTTGAGCCAAGGTTTCTTGGTGCGCCGGCTAGCTCCGAGGTTGGGTGAGTTCAAGATGAGTTTGATCGGCACGGTCTTGATGACGATCGGCTTGGTGTTGATTGCGGTGGTCTCGAAGAAGCAATCGTTGGGAATGCTGTACTCGATCTTGCCGATCTGTGTTGTGGGCTATTCGGCACTGACGCCCTCGTTGCAAGCGTTGTTGTCGCTCCGCTGCGGCGCGGATGAGCAAGGGGAAATGCTGGGCGTCGGGCAGAGCATGTCGGCACTCGCTCGCATCCTTGGCCCGGTTGTCGGAGTGACGCTGTTCAAGCTGGGTCAAGAACAGCCGGAGTTGGGTGTCGCGTTGCCGTATTGGATGGGGGCGGTATTGATGCTGGTCGGCGTGGTGATGGTGATGGCGCTGCGGTTTCAGAAGACGAAGTCGGATGGGGTTTCTTAGCCGAAAATGCGGAGTTGCCATCCATTGATATTGGGAAGAAATTGGTCGTTGGTTATCGGTCATTGGTCATCCGACAGAAAATGTTCAATGACCAACGACCGATAACCAATGACCGATTCTGTTCTGCCCGCTCCAATGACAACAAATTTTTTTCCGGCGTACGTGGCATATTGGGTTCGTCATGAGCATCGACGTGGTCGTGCATTCGGAGTTCACTCAAAGCAAGTTGCTCGAGAGCGACTTGGCCGCTGATCCTTTCACTCAGCTTCGGTGTTGGTTGGACGACGTGACGGCGGCAGCGGTGAGTGAGTTTCAGGCGATGTCATTGGCGACAGCAACATGCGACGGAGTTCCGTCGGTGCGGATCGTCTATCTGCGTGACGTTGATCCGCGAGGCATCTTGTTCTTCACCAACTACGACAGCCGCAAAGGGAACGAGTTGTCGGAGAACCCGCGAGCAGCCGCGTTGTTGTATTGGAAGGAACTCGAACGACAGGTCCGTATCGAAGGAATCGTCGTGAAGGCGAGCGAGCCGGAGTCGGATGCGTACTTCGCCGGTCGCCCGCGCGAGAGCTGCATCGGAGCGTGGGCCTCGTTGCAAAGTCAGCCGCTCGACAGCCGCGAAGTGTTGGAGCAACGTACGGCTGAGTTCGAGAAGCAATTCGCTGGCGGCCCGGTTCCTCGACCGCCGAACTGGGGAGGCTACTGGTTGCAGCCGAGCAGTATTGAGTTTTGGCAAGGAGGAGCGGCTCGGCTGCACGATCGGTTGATCTATCGCCAGCAGCCTGACGGAATCTGGCGCATCGAGCGATTGTTTCCGTAGCCGCAGTTGTCACCGCGAGATCGTTAACACGAACCCCACTGAGCTTGTCTCGGTGGATTCGGGCTTATGCACTACGCCGTGTTCGTCACGTAATTTCGCTCGTAGTGCAAACGCCCTTTTCCACCGAGACAAGCTCGGTGGGGTTTGTGCCATTCTTAGTCAAGCAGATTGGTCAAAGAGAAACTCGTCTCGCTAACATGCCGCACCATGTCTGAGTCGCCCGAACGTCCGATGCCTCCTCTGCCGAAGAAAAATCGCGGTACGGCCAAACGTCGTCCAGCGACAACAGATTTCGTCCCCGCTCCGAAGCCGCCGTTTTCGATTGTGCGGTTGTTGATGTCGTTGAGCGGTTGGTCCACAACCGGTCGAGAAGACTGGACGATCAAAGATTGGTTGCGGCATTGGTGGACTCACAATCGAGCGGGCTTGCTGGTGAGTGCCGGGTTGCACGGACTGTTTTTTGTGTTGTTCGCGATCTGGATTTTGCCGACGAAAACGACCGTCAAGCAGGCGATGATTGAGGCTGGCTGGGTGGCGATGGAATCGCAGATGGCTCAAGCGGCGATGGCCTCGCCGGCTCAGATCAGTGTGAAACTGAATCCGGTGACGATCGGCAACGGGTCGGAGAACAAGGATTTCGGCAAGCCCGATGCGACCGAGCAGGCGAAAGGTGCTCCTGCTGGAAACGGCAGTGGTGCAGGTCCGGCGGGAGTGAGTCCTGTCGGAGTGGGGAGCGCACTCGGCGGACGATCGGGTGGGAGCCGCGAAGGAATTTGGGGCGGGCTGGGTGTCGGGACGAAGCCGCAAACGGGAATCTCAGGCGGACTCAGTTGGCTCGTTCGGCAGCAGGAAAAAGGTGGGAACTGGAAGCTGCATGAAGGTTATCCCGACGCGGGCGAGCGAACGATTCGCACCGACACAGGAGCGACCGCGTTGGCGTTGTTGGCGTTCCTTGGCGACGGCCACACGACGAACGCGGGACAGCACTCGAAGATCGTGGCGAAAGGGATCGCGTGGTTGAAAGCGAACCAAAAGGCGAACGGGGACTTTCACGATCACGAAGAACTCGGACGACAGACCGCTTTCTACGCACACTCGCAGGCGACGATCGCGATGTGCGAAGCGTATGCGCTGACGAATGATTTTTCGTTGAAGGCTCCCTGCGAGAAGGCGGTCAAGTTTCTGATGGCCTCGCAGCATCCGCAAAACGGCGGCTGGCGTTATCAGCCGCAAAACGGTTTGTCGATGGGCGACCTGTCGGTCACTGGCTGGGCGCTGATGGCGTTGCATTCGGCACGCATGGCGAAGATTGAGGTGCCGGTGGATAACTTCGAGCGGGCCTCGCTGTTTCTCGATTCGGTCTCCGAACAAAACGGTGCGCGGTTCAAGTATCAGCCGAACGATCCGTTCGAGAAGGTGTCACTGGCGATGACGGCGGAGGGTTTGCTCTGCCGACAATGGCTCGGTTGGCCGAAGGATCATCCGCCGCAAAAAGAGGCGCTGAGTTTTTTGGTGGCTGATGAAAATAGTCCGTCGTGGTTGCCCGGTCGGCGGAATGTCTATGCGTGGTATTACACGGCTCAAGCACTGCACAACGTCGGCGGGCCACAGTGGGAAACGTGGTATCAACAGGCCAGCAAATTGATCCTCGCGAACCAGCAACTCGGCAGTGGTGAAGTCAGCGGAAGCTGGCATCCGAACAAGCCGCCCGGCTCGAATGAAGAATACGCGGGCAAAGGTGGGCGGCTATATCTGACGACGCTCTGCTTGCTCGTCCTGGAAACGCCGATCCGTCACGCGGCGATTTATGAGGCTGAGACAACAAAATGAACGTAGTGCAGGCGGCTCGCCTGTGCTGACGCTAAAGAGATAGAGGCAGGCGAGCCGCCTGCGCTACGTTTTGGATCGACTCAACGAAAATTCACCACGGGATCAAATCACCATGACTCACCCCGCACCGCGTCCGTGGCTACTGAGCGAAATCAACTACGGCTTCGTCAAACACAATCCGTATCAAGTGGCCGTCTTGCCGATGGGGGCGACGGAGCCGCACAACTTGCATCTGCCGTATGGGACCGATGCTTACGAGGCGGAAGCGGTTGGCTCGATGTCGTGTGAGAAAGCGTGGCAGCGAGGCGCGAAGGTGGTCATGTTGCCGCCGATGCCGTATGGCACCGAGACCAACATGATGGAGTTCTCGATGGCAATGAATCTCAACCCGTCTACGCTGACGCGAGTCATCTCCGACATCGTCGATTCGCTGGCGAAGCACAAGGTGATGAAGCTCGTCGTGCTGAATAGTCACGGCGGGAACGATTTCAAACCGGTGCTGCGCGAGTTGGCGGACAAAACCCCGGTGAAGATTTTTCTCTGCGAGTGGTATCGCGGCTTGTCGTCAGACGTGGGGAAAGAAATTTTCACGAATCCCGACGATCATGCCGGTGAGATGGAAACATCGCTGATCCAGTTTTTGAAACCGCATCTCGTGGCGACAGACCCGACGACTGGCAAGTTGTTGGCCGATGATGGCTCAGTCGCGAAGTCTCGGTTCGATGCGATCAACAAGGGCTGGGTTTCAATTACTCGCCCGTGGCACTTGCTGACGACGAACAGTGGATCGGGCAATCCGCACTGCGCGACTGCGGAGAAGGGCCGACAGTTTTTGGAACCTGTCACCGATCGCTTTGCCAGTTTCTTGGTCGAGCTGTCGGCATCGCCGGTGGATGAGAAGTTTCCGTTTTGAAATCGTTTTCCTTTCGTAGCATCGGCGGCTCGCCTGTGTGTTTTCTCTGATCGAATCACAGGCAAGCCGCCTGTGCTACGGATTTGGCCCGCTGGAATGACCTCGACTCTCGACGAAATGAAAAACGACAGCGTCCCTCGTCCGGTGTTTCCGCCGCCAGTGAGTTATGGGGCGTTGCGATTGAAGTCGCGGTATTTGCTCTCGCCGTTGGCCGGGTTTACGAACTTGCCGTTTCGGCGGATCACGCACGAGATCGGCGGCGTGGGGCTGACGACGACGGACTTGGTCAACGCACGGGCGTTGATTGAGCAGAGTAAGAAGACGCTCGAATTGATCGAGACCTGCCCGATCGAATCGCCGTTTGCCGTCCAGATTTTTGGCAGCGTCGTGAGCACGATGTGTGACGCAGCGCAGATGCTGGAGGCTCGCGGAGTTGATTCGATCGACATCAACATGGGCTGTCCGGTGCGGCGGATTGTGGCGCATGGCTCTGGTGCCAGCATGATGTGCCGACCCGATGAGACACTGGGGTTGATCCAAAAAATCGTGGAGTCGGTGCGGATTCCGGTGACGGTCAAGATGCGACTCGGCTGGGATGCGACGCAGATCACTGCTCCGTTTTTCGCGAGGGAGTTCGAGCAAGCGGGAGTGGCGGCGGTGGCCATTCATGGTCGCACGCGGGCGCAAGGTTTTTCGGGAAGCGTTGATCGTTCGGGTATTCGGCAAGTGGTCGAAGCGGTCCAGCGGATTCCGGTGATCGGCAACGGCGACGTGCGGACGGTGGCGGACGCCGAGGTGATGTTGCGTGAGACCGGTTGCCACGGAGTGTCGATCGGTCGCGGAGCGCTCGCGAATCCGTGGATCTTCCGGCAATTGGTCGAATGGGAAACGACTGGATCATTTGGCCCGCCGGGAAATTTCGACGAGCGGCTCGCGCTGATGCAGCGGCAGTTTCGTTATCGTGAAGAGTTGCGCGGAACAGAGTCGGCGATCATCGGCTTTCGCAAGATGGCCCACTGGTATCTGAAGGCGATGCACGTTCGGGCTCGTCTGCGTCACGAGTTTCAATTGATCTGCAATGAAGAAGAGCTCGATGCGTACTTCGCTCGGTTGTCGAGCGAAGGTCCGATCGGTGGCAATCGCACGGGCGAGTTGCCAGAGATGAACATTCCGGTTCCGAGTGGGCCGGTCGAGCGTTGGTAATGGAGTGCTATGACGACTTCGATCACACGAGTGTTTCTCGGCTGGGACCGACCGTTGCTGGAGGCGGCAGTGAGTTGGTTGAGGTCGCGGTATGGTTTGGCGAGCGAGTTAGATCTCAGTCGCGTGAGTATCGTCGTTCCCGGACGTCGCGTGGGGCGTCGGTTGTTGGAGTTGCTGGTGTTGTCGGCAGAGTCGGTGAGTTGTCGGCTTGTCCCGCCGCTCATTGAAACGCTGGGGGCGTTGCCCGAAACGCTGTATCCGTTGCAGAAGCCGTTGGCGAACGACTTGGTACAACAACTGACGTGGGCGAAGGTCTTGCGTGAGATGGATCGGAGCGTGTTGGGGAGAGTTGTCCCACTGCCGCCAGCGAAGGAAGACGCACTGGCGTGGTGGTCGCTCGGTTCGTTGATGTGGCAGCAACATCGAGAACTCGCGACAGATGGCTGTGACTTTCAAAGCGTGCTTGACTGTGGGCGTGCGATGCCTGGTTTTGGCGAGGCCGCTCGCTGGCAAGCGCTGGTGAAAGTGCAGAAGACTTATCACGACACGATGGATGGCTTGGAACTGTGGGACGTGCAGACCGCTCGATTGGAAGCGATCAAGCGTCGTGAGCCGCAGACGGATCGGGATTTGATTCTGCTTGGCACGGCGGACATGAATCAGATGACTCGCGGTGTGCTCAATCTCGTGGCCGATCGTGTGACCGCGTTGATTGCGGCTCCGGAAGAACGTGCGAGTTGGTTCGATGCGCATGGCTGCTTGGTTCCGGTGACGTGGGCTGAAGCACCGATTGATGTGCCAACTGAGCAGATTCGGTTGTGTGAGGGACCGGCGGATCAAGCGGAGCAAGTGGCTCGCGTGCTGGCGGAGTTCGGCGGTCGTTATCGCACTGATGAAGTGGTCATCGGGTTGGCAGACGAACGGTTGGGGCCGTTTATCGAACGTGAGTTGAACACGTACGACGTGGCGACACGCTGGATCGACGGAAGTCGGCTAGCCGATTCGGGGCCGTGCCGTTTGTTGGTGGTTGTGGCCGATGTGCTGGAGCGTGGGCGGTTTGAAGACTTCGCCGCGTTGATGCGACATCACGACTTCGGGGACTGGCTCGCACGACACGGACGAGGTGCGAGTGCGATTGATTTGGCGACGCTCGATGAGGCGTTTCGCCTGCATCTGCCGATCAGTGCGGAGACGTTGCAGGCGATCCTCGATGCACCGAGTAGCGACGCGACGCTGAAGCTCGCCGCGAGAAAGCGGAGCCGTCAGAAAGCGTTGGCCTCGTTGCCGGCAAACGTCACGGAGCAAGAGGCACCGACGACTCCGCAACTGTCGGCGTCAGTTCGCGAGCTGTTGCTCGCCGCGCGAGAACTGCTCGCACCGTTGAAACGAGCGGATCGCAAGTTGAACGAATGGGCCGAGCCGTTGCTCACGTGGCTGCGAAGTGTGTACGGAGATCGCTCGGTCAATGAGTCGTCGAACGAAGGCCGGATCGTGACGAGCGCGTTGCGGAAGCTGAATGAGATCATCGACGAGATTGCCGTCGTGCCGGATTCGGTCGCTCCCGTGGTCGCGGCGGCGGATGCGATTCGCTGTGTGGTGAAAAGGACAACAGCGGACTTCGTGCCGCCGGAGATGATCGACAATGCGGTCGAGATGCTCGGTTGGCTGGAACTGCCGTTAGATGACACGCCAGCCGCGATCGTGACGTCGTTCAATGAAGGGTTCGTGCCGACGTCGTTGAACTCGGATTTGTTCTTGCCAAATGAACTGCGGCAGCGACTCGGCTTGAATGACAACACTCGGCGGTTTGCTCGCGATGCGTATGCGGTGACGCTGCTGCAACACGCTCGACGTGATGTCGTGTGGCTCGTCGGACGGCGAGACGCGGAAGGGAATCCGCTGATTCCGAGTCGGCTGCTGTTCGCGGTCGCAGCGGAAAAACTGCCGCAGCGCGTGTTGCAGTTTTTGGAGCGTGACGAACACCGCATCACCTCGACACCGCGTGACTCTAACGATGACACAAACCCCACTGAGCTTGTCTCAGTGGAAAAGGGCCTTTGCACTACGAGCGATCTTGTGGGAACCAATGACGGCGTAGTGCAAAAGCCCGGATTCCACCGAGACAAGCTCGATGGGGTTTGCGTCAATGATTTCGGTGCGCTGAATAACATCGGCTTCGTCATTCCGCGTCCGGAACGAATCGCGGCCTCGCTGGAGATGGCGGAGTTGTTGCAGCCCGCGCGCGAGCTGACTTTGAACGTGACCGAGTTTCGGTCGTACCTCGCTTGTCCGTATCGCTACTTCTTGCGGCATGTGCTCAAGCTACAAACGTTGGACGATGATGCGGTCGAATTGGATGCGCTGTCGTTCGGCAACGTGTTGCACGAAGTGTTGCGGAAGTTCGGTCAGTCGGACTTGCGCGACTCGGCGGATGCGGAGAAGTTGCGAAAGTGGCTTTGCCAATTATTGGAGGATGTGGCTGACGAACAATTCGGTGCGCGTCGTCGAGCGGCGGTCAATGTACAGCTCAAGCAACTGGAAAGCCGGTTGGAAGTCTTCGCCCGTTGGCAGGCAACGTGGCGGCGTGACGGTTGGACGATCGCTTACGCGGAGGTTTCCGTGCGACCGAGCGTGGACGTTTCCGACATGACCAATAACGCGGAACAAACAGATGCGGCACATCAGCCCGCCTTCACCGTTGATGGAATCCCGGTTTGGTTGCATGGTCGCATTGATCGCATTGATCACAACGAAGTGACTGACGAATGGGCGATCTTCGATTACAAGTCGGGCGACAAAGGAGCCTCACCAGAAGAGACACATCGCAAGCGGAAGTCGGAGTGGGTCGATTTGCAACTGCCGTTGTATCGGCACCTCGCGCGTGTCTTTTCGTTGCCGCAGGAACCGCGTCTGGGCTACATCAACTTGCCGAAAGATTTGGGTGGCGTCGGAGCGTCGTTCGCCGAGTGGTCGCGCGACGAACTATCCGATGCGGATGCGGCAGCGATGCGGGTCGCTCGCTGTGTTGCACGTCGCGAGTTCTGGCCGCCGACCGATCCGCCGCCGAGTTCTTTGCAAGAGTTCAACGACATCTGCCAAGTAAAAGTCTTCGGTGGTGTGGGCTGATGACCGCCCGTTGCCCCTATGCTCGATCAGGACTTCGGGCTAGATCAAGGATTGCAAAGCAAATGCTTCGACGATTTGAGGGAGCAAATACGACGGTCATTCATGGCGATGCCGTGGAAGTGCTTGACCGGGAAGTGGCCGATCGACCGGTGGATCTGATCTGCGCCGATCCGGCGTGCAACTCTCCTTTGAGCCTGCGTCTCTTGCCGTCCAACTCTCGGAGTTCACTCCAACCTACGGGCGGTAATCCACTTCCCACGACGTACGCTCGAAGTCACTCTGGCAACGGTTGCCCTTTGGTTTCGGGCACTGCCCAAATCAGCAACATGCCCACGACGTAGACCATGCTCATCGTGCTGCATGCCAACGGGTAACCACCGGCGAACTCGTGACCAAAGATGACCTGTGGTTTCGCGGCGGCCAAGAGTCCCGCCTGAAGCGTTCCGATCGCTGCCAAAATTCGACCGAAGTTGAAACTGAAACCTTGCCCGGTTGCTCGAAACTTCGTGCCAAAAATCTCAGGCAAATAGAGCGGCAGCCAGCCATAAAATGAGGCGGTCATACCGCCAGACAAAAACGTGGCCAACAAAAAACTGGGACCAAACTTCGTGTGCCCTTGAAACATCCACAGCACCGTTGCGAGGGACAGCAGACACATCCCGCAATAAGCCGCGCGACGCCCGAAACGATCACCGGCGAGTGCCGCGAGTATCGTTCCGATGATGGCTCCCAACGCCGAACACATCTGTGAATATTCTTTCGCCGCTTTCCCAATCTCTGACCAACCTTCAACAAACTGTCCGTCCTTTGCCAAGAGACTCGCCCATGTCGGAATCCATTGCGTCGAGCCCCAAGTTCCCAGCAGCGCGACACCACTCAAACAGGCCGCCAACAACATCCGACGAATCACCGGAGTGACCGTTGACGGAGCACCAATCGCTGCGCCGCTGCTGGCTTGCACTCGCTTCAAAAATTGAACGACCGGAAAAACATATCCGATCGCCGCCACACCAAGCCCCAGCAACGTGCCGCACAGACGAATGGGAACGATCGCACTTTCAGAGAGTCCCCACTCCAACGTTTTCGCCGCGAATTGCTGAGACCACACCACCACAATGAGCAACGGACCCGCGGCTCCGAGCAGCACACCGATGAGGTCTCGCGTC
>JAYUFI010000403.1:0-2080 GCA_043738805.1 Planctomycetaceae bacterium
GCGATCTCGGCGGCGTTGGTACTGACTGAAATGTCATCGTCACGCACTGGAATCGCCTCATTCATCAGGACTCCGGCAACTCGCAGCCCGCGTGTGCGAGCAACCTCAATCGTGAGCAGCGTGTGATTGATCGTCCCCAGTCCGCAGCGAGCCACGATCAGCAACGGCAACCGAAACCGCGCCGCCAAATCGGCCATCGATTCATCATCCGTCAGAGGGCACAGTAAACCTCCCGCTCCTTCGGCGATGAGCAGATCGCACTGCGAATGCCACCAGTCGAAGCCGCGCTGCAACTCAGCCACGTCAACCGATCTCCCCTCGTACCGAGCGGCAATCGGCGGTGCCAGCGGTGCGGCAAATCGCTGCGGCGAAATTTGATCGTCGCTGAATTCGCCGCACAACGCTTGTCGCAATTCTTCCACGTCATCCCACACCGAGTGACCGTTTGCGTCGATGCGGACTCCGCTGCAAACCGGCTTGTACGCCCCGACGCGATGCCCGGCTGCACGCAAATCGCGGACGATCGCACACGACACGTACGTCTTTCCGACGCTGGTATCCGTTCCCGTAATGAAGAGTCCGCGCATCGTCACGTTCTCGCTTTGTCCGCTTAGTTTCGAGATATCATCAGGGAGTGCTTTCTCGGCCTTAAGTATGTGCTTCTCCGTGTCGTCCGTGTCCCATACAAAAATGGTGGAGGATATTGGACACGGATTGCACGGAAGACACGGATGAGACAGGAACCTATCGGAAGACTCAGCATTTACAAAGTCGCCGCGAGCTGCATTCGCAAACCTGTTGAGTGATTCGATATTCTCCGCAATCAACTCTCCACTCCCAAGCACGGAGATCGTCGAACACACTCGCAAAGGCCCACGACGCATGACAACTTCGCTACACGAACTGCTGGACTCGCAAGACCCGAACCTGTTCCGTTTGCAAACGTCGGGAGCCGGCCCGATCGGCCGATTGCCGATCACTGAGCAAATGTTGTTGGACGCTCCGTCGGGCGATCTCTTCGGGATGACTCAAAACGCCGGCATGGGTTGGGACGCCTCGCAACTGGCTCGGCCGCAGTATTTGATCCTGAGCACTCAAGGGGGCATCCGCGACGAAAACGGCAAGCCGATCGCGCTCGGCTACCACACGGGTCACTGGGAAGTCGGCTTGCTCATGCGAGCGGCGGCCGAGGAATTCAGCCGACTCGAAAAGCTGCCGTTCGCGGGTTACGTCAGCGACCCGTGCGACGGACGGACGCAAGGGACCGTCGGCATGATGGACAGCCTCGCGTATCGCAATGACGCGGCAATGGTGCTCAAGCGATTGATCCGTTCGTTGCCCACTCGCAAAGGAATCCTCGGCATCGCGACCTGCGACAAAGGGATGCCCGCGATGATGATGGCGATCGCAGCGCAACACACGCTGCCGGGAATCATCGTTCCCGGTGGTGTGACGTTGCCGTCGAAAGACGCCGAGGACGCAGGCAAAGTTCAGTCGCTCGGTGCTCGGTACGCGCATGGTGAAGTGACGTTGGAATATGCCCAAGACATGGGTTGCCGCGCCTGCGGCAGTCCGGGTGGGGGCTGTCAGTTCTTGGGCACAGCGGCAACATCGCAAGTCGTCGCGGAAGCGCTCGGCATGACGTTGCCGCACACGGCGCTGATGCCCTCCGGTCAACCGATTTGGCTCGATGCCGCACGCCGTTCCGCGAAAGCGCTCGTCGCGATGGAGGCGGCCGGAATCACGATGCGGCAACTGCTGACAGAGGATTCGCTGCACAACGCGATGGTCGTCCATGCGGCCTGTGGTGGTTCGACGAATCTGCTGCTGCACATTCCGGCGATCGCGTTCTCGGCTGGACTGAAGCGGCCGGTGGTCGACGATTGGATTCGGCTCAACCGGCAAGTGCCGCGGCTCGTCGATGTGTTGCCCAATGGCCCGAAAGGTCATCCGACTGTGCAATTCTTTCTGGCGGGCGGAGTCCCCGAAGTCATGTTGCATCTGCGAAAGCTCGGCCTGCTCAAGCTCAACGCACTCACGGCGACCGGACGACCGCTGAGCGAAATCCTCGATTGGTGGG
>JAYUFI010000404.1:0-2079 GCA_043738805.1 Planctomycetaceae bacterium
TAAAGCCAGCGACAAGCCCGGTGATAAAGCCAGCGACAAGCCCGGTGATAAAGCCAGCGACAAGCCCGGTGATAAGAAGAAGCGAGGCAATCCCAACAAGCAGTCAGCAGCACCAGGCGAAGGCTCTGATGCCGCTCCGCCCGACAAGAATGCCGCTCCCGCAAAGCAACGCGATCAGCAGGGAAGTTCCGGCAGTAGCAATGACGTCTCGGAAGAAGCAAACCCGGAGTTCACAAAAGAAGCGGCGGACCTTGTTCTCAAGCGATTGAAAGACGAACTCGCGCGAGGGGAAGTCGATCAAGAATTACTCGACGAACTCGGTTGGACTCCGGAGCAAATGAAAAAATTCGCCGATCGAATACAACAGCAATTGGAGGACAAGGGCGATGACGACTCGCCCAAGGCGAAAGCTCAACGACGTCAGTTCGAGGAGATGCTGCGCAACCTGGATGTCACCTCAAAGACTCAACGACGCAATGATGTCAATAAGGACAAGCAAGTCGGCGATGGTGTCGGCACCGTGCGTCGTCCGCCTCCGCCGGAATACCGCGATTGGGTCGAGTCCTACACAAAGAGCGTCTCGAAAAAGAAAACGGCTGAGCCACAAAAGAAGTAGTCAGCGGTATCAAGCCTCGTCGCACAGGCAGCTCGCCTGTGAGTGCATCGCAGATCTTCTCCACAAGCGAGTTGCCTGTGCGAAGGGCATGAGGAAAAATGACTTCTTGTTTTTGTAGCCCGGTTTTTCAAATCGGGGGGTTCAGTTCGACCGGTTTGAAAACCGGTCGAACTGAATCATTCTTCCTTGCCTCCTACGTTTTGAATCCATTGAGGAGCCCTCTATGAACGCGCTGGAAACCGTGAATCGTTATGTGTCGGAAGCGGCTCACACGTTAAAGCTGGACGAGGCTTTGACAAGATTTTTGATGACGCCTGATCGGCAACTGCGCGTGGAAATTCCGATCATTCGCGACAACGGCAAGCTCGAAGTCTTCATCGGTTATCGCATTCAACACAACGATGCGCGCGGGCCGTTCAAAGGGGGCTTGCGATATCACCCGGAAGTGACCGACTCGGAAGTCTGCGCGCTGGCATCGCTCATGACGTGGAAAACGGCGATCGTGGATATTCCCTTCGGCGGTGCGAAGGGGGGCATTCAAGTGGATACGAAACAGCTTTCGCAGTTGGAACTCGAACGACTGACACGACGTTTCACCGACATCATCAACCCAATCATCGGCCCCAACATTGATATCCCCGCTCCCGATGTCGCCACGAACGAGCAAACGATGGCGTGGATTATGGATCAATACTCGCGCAGCCACGGTTACACCCCGGCAGTCGTGACGGGTAAACCGGTTTCGCTCGGCGGTTCCGAAGGTCGTGGTGCGGCAACGGGATTGGGCGTTGCGTTCTGCACGCGCGAAGCCTGTCGGACGTTCGGGATCGAACTCAAAGGGGTTCGCGTCGCCATTCAAGGCTTCGGCAAAGTAGGCTCACACACCGCAATCTCGTTGCGTGACATGGGTGCGAAAATCGTAGCGATCAGCGATGTTTCTGGTGGTCGAGTCAACCAACAGGGAATTGATCTGAAAGAAGCGTTGCAGCTTCAAGCGGCGAACGGCTCGATCCAAGGCTTGCACGGCGGTGACTCCGTCTCGAATGCCGATCTGCTCACAATCGATTGCGACGTGTTGATTCCCGCTGCGCTCGAAGATGTACTGACAGAAAAGAACGCTCATGCCGTGAAGGCGAAGTTGATCGTCGAAGGAGCCAATGCCCCGACGACGTTCGAGGCAGATGAAGTTTTTGAAAAGCGCGGCATTCACGTCGTCCCGGATGTGCTCGCCAACGCCGGTGGCGTCACTGTGAGTTACTTCGAATGGGTGCAAAACCTGCAACAGTTCCGCTGGGAATTGTCCGAAGTCAACGAGCGTCTCGAACGCCGCATGGTTCAAGCGTTCGAGGCCGTGAAAGCCAAAGCCGCTCTGCATCAAACCACGCTCCGCCGCGGCGCGTTCTTGCTCGGCTTGGAACGAGTGGCTAGCGCGACAAAGCTGCGCGGCTTCTGATGAGCCCTTG
>JAYUFI010000405.1:0-14653 GCA_043738805.1 Planctomycetaceae bacterium
CCAAGCTGGAAGCTGAATCAAGCGGGCGAACTCTTCGACATGAGCGATGCACCGTTCGCCGAGAAGCTCATCGCAGCCGACACGAAAAACATCGCCGCCATCGCCGCGCGCCAGCGTCTGCAAGCCGTGCTCGATGAACTCAATCCCGCCGGCGGCATCCTCGACGACGGCGACGGCACCGGCCGACATGCCAACAAGGACAAGAAGAAAACAAAATCGAAGTAGCGAACCTCAACAACGTCGAGCCGGATAGACCACCGAAGAAGATGAAGAAGCCAGAGAAGTGAGAACAACGGGAGCGACGACTTCAGTTTGCCGACGATTGATAAACCGTAATGTCGGATTGCTGCCGATTGACGAAGCGTTTCCGCTGGGGCATTTTGCAGCCACGAGGACACCACTCCTGTGGCGCGCCGTCTCGCGAAAGCCCGAGTTCCGCGCCTTCAATCGTTCGACATTTGCTTTTCAACTTCGATCCAAACTGCGATCTCTTCCCAAAAAGGAGCCAGCACGATGCGTCGCTTGAAACGATTCGCAATGACGAAAGGATCGATTGCTCTGCGACCGATTCTCTGTGCGTTGTTCATAACAACGCTCACGCTGACTCTGATGAGTGGCCCTGCCAGGGCTGAGATCAAAGGAGAACTCGTCGGCACGAAGGTGATTTGGGATCAGGCGCGGATCAATCGCGACTCCGACATCGTGCGCTTCAAAGATCGCTGGTTCGTTGTTTGTCAGGAAACGCCCTTCGAGGCATCGACGGAGGCTGCCCTGCGCGTGATTTCCTCGAAGGATGGTGACCAATGGGAATCGGTGGCTCTGATCAAATCTCCGACGCCGGGACGAAACCTGTATCGGCCTTCGTTCAGCCTGACTCCGGACGGCCAGTTGATGATCGCGGCTCAGGGAGCCATGCGGTGGGAGTTCTTTGATAAATCAAAGCCTGAACCAACACCGCGTCGATTGGCAATGGCGTGGTTCTCCAAGGACGGCGGCACATGGAGCGAGCCAACGCCGATTACCGGAGGGGATGGTTATGTGCTCAACCGCGTCGTCTGGAACAAGGATGTGGCCTTGGGTTTTGCTCGAGGTGAAAGCTGCGGCAATTGGGACATCAATTTGTTTTCCAGTCGCGATGGGAAAAGCTTCGAGAGTGTCTTTGCAAGCCATTTCGACAATGAGAGTCGTCCGGGAACTCTGGCGATGATTGTCGATGGCGATCGGGCGCATTGCCTGATGAGTCGATACAGCGCGAATGAAGTGACCGGGCAGGAAACACGTTGGCCCTGGAAAACCGGATTGCTGGGGACGGCCAAGGGACCGCACTACGACGAGTGGGAATGGAAAGCGATCAACGTGCCGATCGCGCACGCCAATCTGCTGCGCTTGCCTGATCAGCGGATCATCGCCGTGGCCGGGTTGAACGATCCGGAGTATCGCACGTCGCTTTTCGAGTTCGATGTTGCAACCAGAAAGCTCACCGAGTTCCTCGAACTTCCCAAGGAGTGGCATCGCGTCAGTCCTGCGCACCACGACGGGCACCTGTGGGTGAGCTACCACGTCGAGCATGCAGTCAACGATGACGTCCATCTGGCTAAGGTGAAGCTGACGCCGCAGTAGAAGATCGCCGCAAGACGGGCGGACCAAACGACTCGCTGATCGGCCGCACGCAGCCGATCTCAACGAAACAATCTGCCAACACTTTTCTGATCTGGAGAATCATCATGACAGGACTGCGAGTCTTTTTCTGCGTCGCATTTGTTGCGTTTGCCTCCACGGCGTTTGGTCAAGAATCGCAGAAGGTTGAAGAGGTCAAGAAGGACGACGGTCAATCCGCCGCACCAGTGACATTTCGAGGCCACGCCACGGAGGTGACAGCGCTGGCATTCAGCGGGGACGGAAGTCAGGTGGTCTCGGCGAGCGCGAAGGACGTTTGCATCTGGGAGCCCGCGACCGGCAAAGAGATCCGTCGGCTGAAGGTCGATGGCGAAAGCGCGGTTGGATTCAGTCGTGATTTCGGTCGCTTGGCGATCGCACGATCGTTCCATTTTGATGTCCCTGCGGCACGCCGTGGAAAGTTGACTCTACAGGACACCGCCAACGGCAATGACATCTGGAGCATTGAACCGCATGGCGACTGGGATCGGAATTTTCCGTTTCGACCTGCGATCACCGCGATGGCTTTCAGTCCGGATGGAAAGCGGCTCGCTACGGCCGGAAGCGTGACGAAAGTGGGCGGTCGGCACGGCTCGCAGGGAGGCGTGGTGAAGATTTGGGACGCTGAGACCGGCAAGGAGTTGCAACAGCTCGGCCCGTTTTCCACGCGCGCGGCCGCTGTGATGTTTAGCGCTGACGGCAAGTACCTCGCGGCCGGCACACAAGGGGCGTCGGGCGAGTTACCGGAACCCGGCGAGGTGCATGTCTGGGACGCCACCACCGGCCAGCCGCTCCACACCTTCAAAACGAAACCGGACATTGATCCCGGTGCAGACTCTCGCTCGATCGCGAACTTGGCTTTCCATCCCAAAGGGACGCGACTGGCGGTGGCCGTTTCGGATGGAACCGTTCGCCTGTGGGAGTTGCCGTCGGGGCATGAACTGTTCGAGCTGCGCGGACATCAGGGCCAGACCGGCGACGAGGAAATCGACACATTCACGGGCCGGATATTGGGACGCAGCAGTTCGGTGCGGAGCGTCGCCTTCAATCCGGATGGCACACTTCTGGCATCGGCGGGATATGACCGTGTCGTTCGCGTGTGGGACACGGAGACCGGGAATCAAATCCGAACGTTCCGCTTCGACTCCTCGCGAATCAACGCCGTCGCCTTCAGTCCCGACGGCAAACGTCTCGCCGCCTGCGGCAGCAACGCCGCGAAATCCGGCGAGGCGGTGATCTGGACAATGAGCGACAAGCCGGAAACGCTCGCTGGTCCGATCTTGCCTACTCTGCGAAAAGCGGTGATGGCGAAAAGCGATTTGGAAGTCAGGAACCAAATCAACAACGCCGTGAAGACCGAGGACAAACACTGGCAAGACCTCGACGCGCCCCAGCGCGGCATCAAGGATCGGGTTGTCAAAATCCTGACCAAGACACCGGCGCTGAGCGACCAGCAAGTGGCGTCGGCCGTCTATCTGCTGACCGTGGGCCGAACCCCAACCGATGAAGAATTCAAACGGGCTCAGAGGGATTTCGCGGAAACCAACGACCGGCCGTTGAGGGCGCTGCAACTCACTCGCGGTCTGGTCCAAGGCAAGGACTTCAACACTGCGGTGGCTGCCACCAACGGCCGACTCTTCAAGATTCCAAAGGATCTCGCGACGAAACGTGAATCGGGCGAAATTCCAATCCTGCTGACCGCCGACGAGTTTCAGAAACTGACCGGCGAATGCGCCGCCTCGGTGGACAAGGCCATGAAAGCCGACGAGCAGTTCGTCAACTTAGCCTACCTTCTGACGCTGTCACGCTTCCCCACGGCCACCGAATCTAATCAGTTCGTCGGCCATCTGAAGCAAGCGCCTGAACGAGCAACGGCGACTCGGGACATTTTTTCCTTCTTGCTGAACTCCAAAGAATTCCTGGTAGCGAAGTGACCCGTGCCGGGCGCGCAGTTGAAGGAGCTCAAGATTGAGTGAGCCGCAAGGCGCTAGCCGCGGGTTCCTCATCTCGCCAAGACCGGCGGCTAGCGCCTTGCCGCTCACGAAATTCAATGCCGACCGTGCGGCGTATATCAATTGGCCACGGCAATTCACACCGAACGGAACATCATGGCGAACTATTGGCTGACGATCGCGTTGTTGCTGAA
Source organism: Planctomycetaceae bacterium (assembly GCA_043738805.1). Classification (GTDB taxonomy): domain Bacteria; phylum Planctomycetota; class Planctomycetia; order Planctomycetales; family Planctomycetaceae; genus SXKJ01. Next base: position 3,803 of record JAYUFI010000405.1, read on the forward strand.
TGTCACTGCGGCCGGAACCTTTGCAGACGAGCCGGCAAAAGTTTTGTTTGCGGAGTCATTCGGTGAGAAGCTGGACTCAGATTGGACCTGGGTTCGTGAAAACTGCATGGCGTGGCGATTGGAGAAGAATGCACTCATCGTGCGCCCGCAGCCGGGATATCTACACGCGAACTACAACAACTCCCAGAACATCCTGCTGCGACCCGTTCCGGACACAAAATCGTTTGCCGTTGAGGTCTGCTTGGAGAGCGAACCGCAAGCGCAATACGAGCATGCGGGGCTGGTCCTGTACTACGACGACGACAACTACGTCGCCCTCTTCCGAGAATTTCTCAACGGAACGCGGAAGCTGCAAATGGTGGCAGAGAAGGCAGGCAAGCCGCAGTTCGCCGTTAAGCCGTCTGATGCAAAACCGGTCTGGCTGCGATTGGAAATCGCTGACGAAAAACTGACCGCTCGATTTCGCGAACTTGAGAAGCACGAATGGACGACGGTTGGAATTATGGCCTTGCCCTCGAACGGCAAAGCGAAGGTCGGAATCATGTCCGGTGGAACTCCAAAAGATGCGGTGCGGTCTGTGTCCTTCAAGGATTTGCGAGTGCTGCAACTGCCGAAGTGAGCGTGAGCGCAACGCGAGGAAATCGTTTACATTCAAGACATCGCCGCTGCGAAGGAGCGATTCGCGAAAATGGACAAGAACCGTGGCGGAGTCCTCACGCGAGCGGAGTTTGTCGGCGAGAGCAAGTCGAAGTCACCATCACCAACTGTGCGATAGATTCACTTTATGAAGCAACTTCTCTGCGTGTTGATGCTGTTGACCTTTGGGTTGTCGAACAACTCGGTCGCGCCATCGCGGTTCGTTTCGGCCGCCGATGACGTTCCCCAATCGGTCGAGCAACTCTGGGCCGACTTTGATCCGCGGAAGGATGCGTTGGAAACCGAAGCGATCCGCGAGTTCAAAGAGGACGGCGGGGTGTTTCGGCATGTGCGGTTTGTCGTCGGGACGTTCAAAGGCAAGACGGCTCGCATGACGGCGATCTATGGGTTTCCTGATGCCACGACAGCGAAGAGCAGCAACGCCGGAACGAACGAGAAGCTCCCGGCGGTCATGCATATTCATGGCGGCGGGCAGCGGGCATTCTTGAGCGAAGTGAAGTTGCTCGTGTCGCGTGGGTATGCGGCGCTGTCGGTGAATTGGGGTGGCAGCGGAGATGGAAAAGCTCCATTCAATTCGGTCGACGGAGCGCGGCCGGGCGACCCGAATACCGACTGGGGCGCGGTCGATCCCAGTCAGCTCAATGTGCCGGGTTACAACTCGATCAAGCCGGGGCCGAAGCAGCTCTACGAAGACATCGAGCATCCGAAGAACAACAACTGGTACTTGCTCACGGTCGGTTGTCGGCGCGGGCTGACGTTTCTGGAACAGCAGCCGGAAGTCGATCCGGAGCGGCTCGGCGTGCATGGGTATTCGATGGGCGGGAATCTGACGATGTATGTCGCGGGGACCGATCGTCGCGTGAAAGCCGCCGTGCCGGGAGTCGGTGGGCAAGGTTGGCGCTGGGAAGCTCATGAGTTTCTCGGCGGCCGCGTCACGCAGTCGCCCGTGCAAGGGGATGTCGATCTCTTTCGACGCACGCTGAGCTTCGAGAGTTACGCGCCGCTGATTCGCTGCCCGGTTCTGCATCGCAGCGCGACGAATGATTTTCATGGCTGGATGGACGACGTCTATCGCACGAACGCGCTGATTCCGAAGCAATCGCTACGTTATTCTTGGACGCCACACGTGAACCATCGGCTCAGTCCCGAAGTGGCGATCGCGATGCCGCTGTGGTTCGACCATTGGCTCAAAGACGGCCCGGCGTTGCCGGAGACGCCGCGCAGCGAACTTGTGCTCAACACGGCGGATCATTTGCCAGAACTTCGCGTCTTGGCGGCGAATGAGCGGCCAGGCGCTAGCCGCCGGTCTCCGAATCACGAGCAACCCGCGGCTAGCGCCTCGCGGCTCACGGCGTCCGATAAACAGTCGCTGCGACTGGCGCGGTGCGAGATCTACTACAGCGTCGATCCCGATCCGCGTGCGCGGTTCTGGCGTAGCGCGGATGTCATCAGAGAGGGCGACGCGTTCGTCGCGAAGCTGCCGCTGCATACGCTCGACCTGCCGCTGTTCGCTTTCGCAAACGTCTATCACACGCTCCCGAAACCCGAGTCGCTCGCGGCGCTTCCCGGCCATCGCAAGCCGGTGAAAGAACTCTGTCTGAGCAGCGAGTTTCATACGGTGGCACCGGCCGCCTTGAAGGAAGCGGGGGTCGTTGCCTCGTTGAAGATCAGTCCGCTGATCGACGACTTTTCGCCAGCGCACGGCCTGCGCGATTGGTATCCGATCAACGAAGACCATCCGCCGCTGGTGCAGCACTGGACTCGCAAGCTCACCGATCCCGCCTGGCGCGGCCGCGATGGAGCGAAGCTGAAGCTCACGCTGACGATGCCGACGACGAACACGTTGAGCTTCGTCGTGATCGAGAACGAATGGCGTTCGTATCGCGGCCCGCGAAAGACGTTCGTGTGCGAACGAGAGATCACCGGCTCCGACGCCGAGCAGACGATCATTCTCGAAGCGAAGGACTTCGTCTCGGACAGCGGCCCCTTGAAGTCTTGGGACGGCATCGATCAATTCGCGATCTGCCGTCACTTCGCCGAACGTGCTACGACGGCGGCTCGCAAGCCCTCCTGGACCGGCCCCGCACCGACGTTCGTGCGGCTGGAGTGGGAATAAAATACTCTCCGGACACCATTGTTGGACCTCACCAGCGACGAAACGAGGAACGCCGTGAATCCGTCTTTTAGAAAAGTGATTGTGACAGCACTGACGTTGGTGGCGTTGGCCGTCCTGACGTCTAGTTCCGCCAGCTCCGAGGAGATCACGCGTGTGTTTCTCTTCGCCGGTCAGTCCAACATGGTGGGGTCGGACGCGCACGCGGATCGCATCGACGATTACCCGAACTTCAAAGGCGCGGGCGAGCCGCAGAGCGATGTCCTCTACTCGTACATCCTGGGCAATGGCGATGAAGCCTCGAAAGGCTGGGTGTCGCTGAAGCCGCTGCGGTCGTTTGGGCCGGAAGTGACGTTTGCTCGGCGAGTTCGACAGCAGGCTCAGTTCCCGATCGCCATCATCAAGTCGGCGGTGGGCGGGACGACGGTCGCGTTTGATTGGAATCCCGATGCGCCGGACAAGGGGCAGAAGCTCTACCCGCGAACACTCAAGCTCATTCGCGAGTCGCTCGAAGAGTTGGACAAGCGCGGCGTTCGTTATCGGCTCGAAGCGGTCATGTGGCATCAGGGGGAGAACGACATGCTCGACCGCAAGCTCTACAAGCAGTACGCCGACGGACTGACGAAGCTCGTCGCGCGGCTTCGAGCTGACCTGATGGCTCCGGAACTGAAGTGGTACATCGGCGAAGTCAGCGAGAAGGGCATTTGGGGCATGGACCATCGCAGCAATCTCGGCATTCTGCGTCAGCAACAAGAGCAAGTCCTGAAGGCTGATCCGCTGCTGCGTTGGGTGCCGACCTCGCATCTCGCGTTTGAAGTCATGGGGAGCGGTCAGCCGCACTATCACTTCGGCACTCAGGGTCAGCTACAGATGGGCGAAGCGTTCGCGGCCGCATATCTCCGCGACATCGGTCAGCCGCTGGCAGCAGCCGATCGCCGCTTCAAGAACGGACTGCCGATCGCGAAGCCAGCTCGCGTGCGACTGTTCGTGCTGGCCAGTCAGCGCAACATGGAAGGTGAGGATTCCTTCGTCTCCGAGATCGTTCAGCAACCGAGCTACGAGTTCTTGGCCAAGGATCAGAACAACGTTTTGTTTCGCTACGCGCTGGGAGGCGGAGTGAAGTCGTCATCCGGTTGGGAGCCGCTCGGCCCCGTGGACGATCTCGGCAACTTCGGCCCTGAACTCAGCTTTGGTGCTCGATTGCGGAAGTCGCTCGATGCGAACGAGGGAGTGGCCATCGTCAAGTTCACGCACAGCGGAGCGCAAGGCCCCGATTGGTTTCCTAACGGCTCGCCCGAGTCGCATCGCAATCTTTATCCGAAACTCATCACCTTCATTCGCTCGGCTCAGGATGATTTCAAGCAGCAAGGCTTCGACTGCAGCCTCGAAGGGATCTTCTGGCACACCGGCGAGAACGACACCTATTTCGGGCCGTACGCCAACAACAACGCCATATGGATGAAGCAGTTGATCGACCAGACGCGAGCAGACCTCAAGCAACCGGATCTCGCATGGTTCATCTCCGAGCAACACAAGAACGCGCCGTGGCGCAACATCGAACCGGTCAACGCCGCATTGAACGAACTGGCTCGCACCGATCCACGCATCACGATCATCAAGACGTCCGAGTTGCCTCACGCGCGACTCCATTTCGGAACCAAGGGAACGCTCTTTCTGGGCGAAGTCATGGCTGACTCGTACTTGAAGAAACGATAAAACGAGCGCGTTCCGGCTGATGCTCAATTCCGACACGCTTCTTCATTCAACTTGAAAGGGAATCCTTGATGTCGTCTTCTGATGTTTTTCGTGGCTGCATGCCGGCGTTGATGACGCCGTGCTTTCCGGATCGCTCGGTGAACTACGAGGCGCTCGTCCGCAAAGCGCGTAAGTTGATCGGCGTCGGGATGCGAGCCGTTGTGTATTGCGGGTCGATGGGAGACTGGCCGCTGCTTACCGATCAGCAGCGGCAAGAGGGGGTGCGGCGGCTGGTCGAGGCGGGAGTGCCGGTCGTTGTCGGCACCGGTGCCCAGAATCCACGGCTCGCGGCGGAACATGCGGCTCACGCCAAAGCAGTCGGAGCGGCGGGGCTGATGCTGATCCCGCGCTTGCTGTCGCGAGGCAGCTCGGCGGCGGCTCAGCGGGCTCACTTCTCTGCGGTCTTGAAAGCGGGGGGCGATCTGCCAGCGGTGATCTACAACAGCCCCTACTACGGCTTTCAGACCAGGGCCGACTTGTTCATGCAGTTGCGGAGCGAGCATCGCAATCTGGTCGGCTTCAAAGAATTCGGCGGAGCGGAATCGCTGAGCTATGCCGCCGAGTTCATCACGAGCGGCGATCCCGATCTCGCGTTGATGGTCGGCGTAGATACTCAAGTCTTTCACGGCTTCGTGCGCTGCGGAGCGGTGGGAGCCATCACGGGCATCGGCAACGCGCTGCCGATGCCGGTGCTGCGACTGATCGCCTTGTGCGAGAAAGCCGCTACCGGAGACGCCGTCGCACGACGACAAGCAATGGAACTCGAAGAGGCGTTGCATGTGCTCTCGAAGTTCGATGAAGGGCCGGACTTGGTGCTCTTCTACAAGTACCTCCTGGTCTTGGAAGGCAACCCCGAATACGAGCTGAACTTCAACGAGTCGGACGCACTCAGCCCGTCTCAGCGCGAGTTCGCACGGCAACAATGGCAACTTTTCAAGAACTGGTGGAGCGCATGGTCGGCAGCGGGCCATTGAACGACGTTGGTTCCGGCATTCGCGTGGTGGATTCACATACCGACTGCGCTCTTAGCCTGGAGATTACGCCATGAATTGTTTCTTGATCGCCATATTTATCATGCTCACTCCGATCATGATGCTTGCCGCCGATGAGCCGAAAGCTCCCGAAACAGTCAAGGAACTGTGGGCCGACTTCGATCCACGCAAAGATGCTCTCGACGCCAAGATCGTGCGGGAGTGGGAGAAGGACGGCATCGTTTATCGCTACGTCACCTTCCACATCGGCAACTTCAAGGCCAAACCGGCACGCATGGCGGGCTTTTTCGGGTTCGCCACGGGAGCGAAAAAGTTGCCCGGCCTGTTGCATCTCCACGGTGGAGGGCAGCGGGCCTTCCTCCACGAAGTGGAATTCTATGCAAAGCGCGGCTACGCCTGCCTCTCAATCAATTGGGGCGGTCGGGAAATGGAGAACGCCCAAGAGGACGATCCCAACACGGATTGGGGAGCAGTTGATCCGACTCAGAAGAACGTGCCCGGATATGCCAATCTTAAGCCCGGCGACAAGTACCTCGATTCTTTCGAGTCGCCTCGCAACAACAACTGGTACTTGCTGACGCTGGGAGCAAGGCGGGGGGCCACGTTTCTGGAACAGCAGCCGGAAGTCGATGCCGGACGTCTGGGCGTTTACGGTCACTCGATGGGCGGCAACCTGACGGTTTACGTTGCAGGGACGGACAACCGGCTAAAGGCCGCTGCACCTTCCGTGGGTGGATCAGGCTTCCGTACCGAACCGTGGCCGCTGCTGCCACAGGTTAAGATGGAGACACCAAACGGTGACGTGAAACTGTTCCAAGCGACCATCGGCTTCGAGTCGTATGCCCCGAACATCAAAGCCCCGCTGCTGTGGCTGGGGACGACCAACGACTTTCACGGGATCATGGACGACACCTACCGCACTGGCGAATTGATCCCGCACAAGAACGTCCGATACTCCTTCTCCCCGCACATGAACCATCGGTTCACGCCGGAGTTCGCCGTGACGAGGCCGCTCTGGTTCGACCAGTACCTCAAAGCCAACTTTACCTTTCCGAAGACGCCGGACTCGAAGCTGATCCTTGCCACCGACGACCACGTTCCCGTATTGCAGGTCACGCCCGATTCGTCTCAGCCGGTGGCCGACGTTCACATCTACTATTCGGTCGATCCCGACCCACGAGCGAGATTCTGGCAGTCAGCCGAGGCGAAGAAGTCAGGTGACACCTGGACCGCCAAGCTGCCGATCCTGACCGTCGATCAACCCCTCTTCGCCTTCGCCAATGTCGCTTATCCCTTGAAGAAGACCGAGTCGGAACCCTACGCCCGACCGACCGAACAATATGCAATCAGTTCCATGCTGCACACGGCTGTCCCGAAAGACCTTCAGCGCAATGACGTGAAGGCGACGGACAAAGCCGACCCGGTGATTGACGACTTCTCGCACGGCTGGCAGGACTGGTATCTGCTGGAACCGGGCAATCCTCACCATTGGGAATTCTCAACCCGCAAACTTGCCGATCCCAAGTGGCAGGGGCAAACGGGACAGAGGCTCACACTCGACATGGAGGCTGAGAAACCGAATGAACTGGTGATCGTGCTGACGGAGAACTTTTTCCGGTCATACCGTGGCAAGTCGCACGAGTTCGCGGTGGTCGTAAAGCTCGACGGTGGCAAGGATGCGCAAACCGTGTCCCTGGAACCAAAGGATTTCAAGACCAGCGATTGTGAGGCCCTGTCCTCGTGGAAAAACGTCGATGCCCTCAGCTTGCGGGCGTATTACGAGAAGAGTGGCAAATTGCTCGGCAACAAGTTTTGGGCGGGCGGTCAGCCGAAGTTTCGGAAACTGTCATGGGAATGAAGCTGAATTAGCATGAGCATCACCTTCACCTCCGGCCCTACTAATCCGATCACCGTCCGTGCCGTCGATGGCAAAGTCCTGACCGTCCCGGAGAGTCAGGTGTTGCTCCCTCCTGGCAATGCGACCCTCACCCGCCGAGTAATATCCGCTGACGATCATTGGGTCGTGGCTGAGAAGAAGGGCCGGAAGGTCTTCTCCAGGGGCGTGTGGGCAGCTTCATTCACGGCTTTTTGCGATTCTTCGCTTGCCACGCCCGCGAGTGCTTCAACTAGGCGAGAATTCCGAAGTCGAATCGGGAAAGTGGATTCAAGCTCCGCCGCAATATCGCAAGCTGGCTTTCAGGCAAACCGACCTCCTGGGCAATGGCCCCAAGCATTGCACGAACACGCGGAGGTTCCGACACGGCCACCTTGAGGACTCGCTCGAATCGACCTCACTCGCGGAAGAATCCGAGCAGCTTCTCCACTGTTTTAGCTGAAGTCAGTTCACTCAATTCCCCCGATGGCGAAGGATGTCGAGAATCGCCGCATCCACCCCCGTGAGACTCCGCCAGGATTCCGGTCGTCGGGTATGAATAACCGTTTCCTTCCCAACGATGAGTCGTGGCAAGCTGGTGCCGTCTGTCGCCACTTCCACCCGTGCCGAGTTGTGTGTAGTGAAGCCGAGGAGATTGGCCGCAGCGATACCGGCGGGAAAAATGCCCCACCGACGAATGGACAGTGATCGGACCTGGCCAATATTGGCAGTCGTCAAGTTTTTGTTCTGTAAAAATTGACACATCCGACCGGACATAACGGGAAAACAACGAGACAATGCAAGTCGCAACCTTCATTCCGGCTGCGACTTGCTGTCGCCAAACTGCCGTCGAATCCCGCTGTCCAGCCCTCGCAGCCCGTCCAGAAAAAGTTCAATAGCCGTCCTGTTGTCCCGACTGACCTTTGTGAACGAAACGCCCTCGTGCTGGCGATCGTTATCCGAAACTGCAGGTGCTTGGCTCCCGTCGCCCAGGATGGGAGCCGAGCCTGCGGTTCGGTCACTCTTCAAAGTATCGGCACTTTCTTTTGCCGTCTGGCCGTTTGAATTGCATTGGCCAGGAGCCTCGTCATCGCGGTTGTCGTGGCCATGAATTGGGACGGGGAGCGGTTTGTTTCCAAACGCGATGACGCCGCCGAGAAACTTACGGACCTCCCGCTTACCTTTCATGGCCGCGCAGAAATTGAGGCCGAGCCGGATGCCAAATGTTTCCAGCAGAGGCGGAATGCCGCCTCTGGCAGATTGTTCGCAGGCGGCTCGCTTGAACTCCTCGACGAACTGCAATGCCAGCGCGACCTCTTGATCGGGAGATCGCTGTTCGTGCGGCTTGTTGAGCTTCTCGCGGTCCTCCAGAGTACGCTGCGCCGTTTTCAGTTCTGATTTGATGGCATCGAATTGTTTGGCGATGGATTGGTAACGGTCGTCGTCGCGCTCCGTCGCCATCCGACGCTCGACGATCTTCAAATCCTCCGACAGCGAGGCCACTTGCTGACGAGCCGCTGCGATCGCTGACTTACCGGCCAAGAAGACTCCCTTGTCGCTGTTGGCCTCTGCACGAGCCAAGAACATTCGGCACAATTCTTCACGGCTGCCGTGTTGATCCAGGCGTTGAGTCAGCGTGCGCAGTGTGCATCGCAGCAACGCCTCGGCGTCCACCAGATTGTGGTGGCACTCAGCCCCCGCAGTGCTTTGATAGCGTCCGCATTTGTAGAGCCGTCGTTGACCGCTGGTGATGCCGTACATGACTGAGCCACAACCGTCGGTGAGATCGAACACACGGCAAGCCAGCGGATATTTCGTCGGGTCTTTCGCTCGCCGCACTCCTCGCTGGTTGCGGCTTCGGTGATCCATTTGATCTTGGATGTCCTGCCAACGATCGGTTGCGAACTTTGGCTCAAAGCCAATCGGTGCGCTGACAATGACATCCGAGTTGTTCTTGATGACTCGGGGCTTCCGATTTTCTAAGCGGTCATTGTCATTCAGCGGGCGCGGCCCGTCGGGTCCAAAGCGCCGATGAGCTCCTTCCGACCGGCGACCAATCTCCTGAATGCCGAGAATCGCGCGATTGCGGCAGAGTTCACCAACCGTGTTCTGGCACCACTTGCCACTAACGACATGTTTGCATCCGTGATCGGTACGCACCGATCCTGCACCGGGGCTTGGAATCCCCAGCGAGTTCAAGTGCGCTGCAATCCGTTTCAACCCCCACCCCTGACTTTTCAGTTCGAGGATCATCAGCCAAGTCGCGATTTTGAACTCATCGTTGGGAAAGATCTTGACGTGACATCCAGCCTGTCTGACCAACATCCCCTTGGGTAACTCTTGTAACTTGCGCCCGTCTGGCCCGACCAGATAACGAGCGAATCCGTAAGGTGCGTTACCGCCGGTACGGTGTCCGTGAGAAGCCAGATTCCGAAACGTGCTAATCATGCGCTGGGCATGAGTCTTCAGAAACTTGCCACTAGCATAGTAGGCGAGCAGCGGTTCCAGAATTTTCATCAGGTCGAACTCACCGTCCTTTGGTGGTGTCGCGACCGCATCGCTGAAGACCAGCGTTAAGCCTGCCTGCAAGAGCTGCACTTCGATGACCATCATCTCCACGGGATTCTCAGGGCGGGCCAGGCGATCTCGCATGTAAACGAAGATGTGCGAGATGTTTTTGTTGGAAAGCGATTCGTCGATCAATTCCACGAGGCCGGGCCTTTCCATATCCGCGCCGGTGATGGCATAGTCGAGACAAACGCAGCCGTGCCGGCTGAGTTTGTTGGCCAGCATGTAGTCGAGGTCGCTCTGCGTGAAATTCAGCTTGAAGCCATACTTTGCAACTTCGGTGGTGGCCCACTTGAGCTGCGTTTCCAGGCTCGACTCTTGGAGATCACAGCTCCGACGCAGATAAATCAGTATTTCATTTTTCAACCGTTCAGACATGGATTCAGCCCTTCAATTTGACAAGATGTCGATGCTGCCAGACGAAGTCCGCGAACGCTTCGAGCATCGATTCATCCAGCGGGCCATCAATGGCGAGGTCAACACTCAGTTCTTCCGGGGCCGACAGAGCGCAGTGCGAGAGAAAAGCTCCCACTACCTGCTTGAGCAGTCGCGAACCAGACTTCGAGCGGATGTACTTGGCATGACCGCGCGACTCCATCTTCCAGAAGTCGTTGAGCGCATCGTGCGATGTCGGCAAGTCAACAACGCGGAGGTACGGCCGCAGCCCCGCTCGCTCCCATAGCCAGATTTGAAACATCGCCGCCAGTCCGAGAGCCATCTCGAACGGAGGTATCACCAGAGGTGGCTTCGTGGGTGTCTTGGGGACAGCTCCGAGCATCGTGAGATAGCTTCCCACGAGGAGCGCGCCGCGATGCCCCAGTCGCATCAATGACTCGATCACCGTGGTGACGTAGTCAGACGCATTCACATTCGCCGCGTGAGTCATGGTTCGC
>JAYUFI010000406.1:0-2075 GCA_043738805.1 Planctomycetaceae bacterium
TTGCATTTGGACGGCGAGCGACCATTCGCCGAACTCAAAGCGTTCGATGCCAAGAATCGCACAGAAGCCACGATCCCGCTTCGCCGTGACTTGGCGAACGAACTGTCGTCATGGATCAATGACAGGGCTCAAAACGAGCGTGTGGACGTTCTGAAGTTCAACGCGATGGCCGACACAACGATTCATCGAACCAATACCATCAAGCTCGCCAGCGAGACGCGGTTGTTCCGAGTGCCGGTCGAGTTGGTCAGGATTCTCAACCGCGATTTGAAGTTGGCTGGCATCTCCAAACGCGATGACCGGGGCCGAGTGCTCGACGTGCATTAACCGCGCTGCACATTCGCAACGCTGTTGAGCAAGGGAGGCGTCCCGCTGCGAACGGCTCAAGCGGCGATGCGTCACAGCGATCCCAATCTCACCGCGAACGTCTATTGTGACTCACACGTCCTGGAGTGCATTCGGCACTGGATGCGCTGTCCGAGCCCCCACTCGATACGTCACCGATGACGAACACTCAGACGATGCAAGCAACAGGCACGAACGACTACAGAACAAAGACTTTCGAGCATTCTGCCGTAGCAGTTCCGGTGGCAGTACCCGCTGACTTTTCGAGAAATATGCTGTCAACGCCTGTCATTATGATGGCCATTTCAGCCAAATCAGGCCTCGCGAAGCCGCTCGCCGTAACTGCGGTTGCCGTCAATGCAAAACGCTCGTTGTCAGTCGTTGACAACGAACGTTGCAAAATTGCCCGGCCAGGATTTGAACCTGGACTAAGTGATTCAGAGTCATTCAGTACAGTTACGCAACGTTCGCCAAAACAACGACTTACGAATCGACGTTCCCGCCGTGGCAGTTCTGGTGGCAGTAGCTCACCGGAAAACGAACACGGCGAAGCGATCGGCGGTTCAGTTTCGAGTCGAGTGGACTCGCTGCCGATCGTGGCGGACTCGTTCTCTGCTGCGCTGGTGATGATTGCTTCGTTGCCGTTGTCGGATGCTGAGAAGGCGGACGCTGTGCGGCGGTTGATGGCGGAGCGGGCGGGGTGAGTGAATGAGGGTGTGTGAGTCAGTTCGCGCCGGGCTGTTGGTTGTGTGGGGAGCCGGACGGGAGGTCGGGGGGGCCATGCCGGGCGGTCCCAAACTGGCGGCGGAATCTGGTGTGAGATCGACGATCTAGACTCCACACGATTTTTCGGGGGTTGGCACGATTCCGACGACATGGTGAGCGTCGTTGATTGATGTTGCTGGCTGAGACTCGGAGGAACTCGCCTCGAATTCGAGACTCGTCACTTGTGGTGGTGAGGTCACAGGTATAGGTTGGCTGGCACTTCGTGTCGTTTCGCGACGACAGCAGACATCGGGTTCTGAGTTCTCAACGCTGCTGGGGGATGCCGTGGACGATTTCGAGATCGAATATCATCGACTAAACCCTGTGATGCGAGAGTTCGGGTACTACACGAGGACGTTTCAATGCGACCTCGCTGAACGTGCAATTCATTGGGCAGTGTCATCTTTGTTGCCGCATGAACGACGCAACGAATGTAAGTCTGACTTTTTTGCATTGGTCGACTTCATGTTCTTGTCGACCTACGAAGCTTCGACAACGCTAACGGACAGCCAACGACGACAAATCGAGATTGAGTTTGAAGCTTCTCAGGAACGCGCACCGGAGTGCGTTAAGGAAGTGGTATTCGATTCTTGGAAACAGTTGCGAGCGCTCGCCGACGGCGACTTAAGGCGCACCGTCGCAGAGACTTTGTTTAGTGTTCGCCGCGATTTCTTTGCGGTCACGGAATGGGGACAGCTTTGTGACTTAATCGGGCACTGTTTTGCGATGAGCTGGGCTGTCCATTGGTATGAGGCGTTACACGAGCGAGGTTGTGACCTTGAAGTTGATAAAGGCCGACGGATTCAAAAGATCGAAGAGGTTGTTGGCTGTTGTTCAAACATCATCAATTCCGCATTCGAGTCATTGGATGACGGTCGAGTGTTAATTGAGCGCGGTAATCTCGTATTGCCGCCCGATGAAATGACGTTAGCGGAACTCCACGACGTCAGTTTGCCAATGACATC
>JAYUFI010000407.1:0-5493 GCA_043738805.1 Planctomycetaceae bacterium
CTACCGGTTCGAAGAGTTGCCGTCTCGCCGCAGGTGAATACGAAATCGAAATCGTCGGCCTGACCGACGGCCTGAGCATTCAGAACGGCAAGTTCGTGATCACGCGGGGTGACGTCGTCATCGCGAAAGTGGTCGAGGTTCCGAAGGGGCAACCAGTCGTAGGTCAGGCTGTCGCTCAACACGCAAATGACCGTGACGACATCGCGCCTCCCAAACTTGAACCAGCCAAGCCCACACCCGTGGAAATCTTCGATCGCAACGCCAAAGGAATGGAATCCTTCGAGGCGACTAATCCGGACGTCGTTGTGGAGAAAAAGGCATTCGAGGCGTTGAAGAAAAACATCTCGGTCAAGTTCGTCAACGTGTCTCCAGCGGAAGCGTTGAAAACATTGGGAGAGAAAACAGGACTGTCATTTTCGATCGACACGCAGAGCCTCTCCAACGAAGGGAAATCTTCTGAAACCCCGATCAACCTGTCGTTCGACAATCAGCCTGCCAGCGTCGCGTTGCATCACATCGCGAAGTCACTGAGTGTTGTCTGGTACTTCGACGAAGGAGCGTTTGTCGTCGGTACGGCAGATCATGAGAAGGAAAAATTGCTGTTGCGGATGTATCCAATCGGCAAACTGCTCCCCGGTGTGAAGCTGGCCATTGAGCGACTCGCGTCTGAACCACCTCCACCAAAACCAGCCGGTGGCGGTGGAGGCGGATTCTTTGATGTGAGCGACACGCCGTTAATGAAAGCGGCAATTAAAAATAGACCGGTAAGTGAGCCGGAGGGCGTTAGCCCCCGGACTGTGGCGATCGCCTGGGGGCTAACGCCCCCCGGCTCACCTGTTAACGTCTCAACTGTCGCTGGCCTAACGCTTACTCCGTTGCAAAAGTCGCAGACGATCCTATGCCAATTTGGTGGTGGTGGTGGTGGCGGTATGGGTGGTGGCCAACAGCAGGTCAAAATTCCCACGGTGCATGGTCACTTTGAAACATTGTTGACGACCGTCATCAGTGGCCCGTGGCAAAACACGGATGGCGAAGGAGGCACGATCGAGTTGCTGCAAAACGTCCTCATCGTTCGACATACGCGCCGAGTCCACGCCGATGTTGAATCTCTGCTCCGTGCGCTCGAAGCGGCCTTTGCTCAGCCGCTCCAGGAACCGCTCACGCTGCCGTTGGCGAATGCTTCCCCAGAAGCCGATCAACATGTTCGCAAACAATTGGCTCGCCCGATCGACGCGGAATTTAAGGAGACGAAACTCGCCGAGTTCGTGAAACAAATCGGCGAACAACTTGGCGTGCTCGCTTCGTTAGACCATGAGGAGTTTGAGAACAATGGCATCAGCACAGAGACCCCAGTCACGTTCAGCGCCAAAGGACTCGCCGCCGAATCGGTGCTGTCGCAAGTTCTCAAGCCACTTGATCTCGTCCACGTCATTGAGCATGGTCAGCTCATCATCACTCCAACATCCGCTGGCTATCGCCGCCTGACAGGGATGATTCACGACGTCCGCCATCTGCTCAATCGCGGCCTGCATCCTGATCGACTCACACAAGCGATCGAATCAGCGACCGCCGGGCCGTGGGTGAACGTTGACGGCGAAGGTGGCTCGCTCAATCTGTTTGCCGACACGCTGCTGATCGTGCATCAAACCTCGCGCAACCACGCCGAGGTTGCCAAGTTCCTCGCCAGCTTGAACTCACAACTGCGCGACCAACCGGAAGTCCCACGAACGACGAAGCCGCCAACCAACCAAACGGCTCCCGCCAATCCCACGGGACGCAATCGAAATCAACCGCAACCCAACGTTCCGGCAACAACACCTCCCGTAAATCCCACAGCCAACGATCAACCGCGCTATGACGGCAAGACGATCGAAGACTGGATGAAAGTTCTCGATACAGAACGCAGCCCAACTCGGTTGGCGGAAGCCTTCGATGCCATTCGCTTCCTGGCGCAAAAGCACCACTCCGAGCAAATCGCAGAACGCGCTTTACGAGTCTTTCGCAACGTCGATGGAGAGTCGCTATTCGGCAGCGGCAAAGAGAACCGGCAAGTTTCGACCATCGCCGACAGTCTGTTGAGAGCAGTGCCGCCCACGACATTGGTTTCCGCCTGTGTCAAAGAACTGAATCAAGGGAACGAGAGCAGCCGCCTGTTTGTGCTACGTCATGGAATGCGCTCATTCCTACTTTCGTGGCTGGAAACCAAAGAGCTGGTCCAGGCGCTCTTACAAACCAGCCGCGACAACAACGACACGGTGCGCGAACAATCCGTCAATTGGTTGTCGGTCCTGGTCTACAACTTCCCCAACCTTCCTTTAACCTCCGAAGCGAAGGGCCGATTTCGAGAAGTGCTGTCGGACAAATCGACGCCCGTTATTCTCGCGGCATGTCGCGGATTGTTTGCCTCGGCTTCAGACGGACCAGCCATCTGCGACGCGCTGTCGCCTCTGGTGACGGGAAGCAACGAAGGACAGCAATATGAAGCATTGTGGCTTCTGGCGATCATGGGACCATCCGCTGAAAAGGCGATTCCGGTACTCAGCTCATTGTTGACGGCGAAAGAGGAAGTCCAGCGGGACCAAAATTTTCAAGTCCCTTGGCCGGGCTTCTTCTCGAAGTACTTCGGCGGGAGCGGAAGCCAAAGCAGTGCTCCGATGGGCAAGGAACTCGCCATCATTGCGTTGGCTCGAATGGGCAAAGCCGCTAACACCGCGTTGCCTACGATTCAGCAAGCTCTCGAAAAACGACAAGACCGAATATCGCGGGGGTCGCTTGATGTCTCGAGTTCCCTCCGCGATCTACTGTTGGCAACGAAAGCGAGAATCGAAGAGCAAACTACTCCGAACCCTGAACGGCTCGCGAAGAACGAGCTCACGCCAGAAGACCTCAATCTGATGGAGTCCACCTACAAAACACTCCGTCTGGAAAACGACATGCTACGTCACTTCTTCGGAATCAGACACCCGCTCGTTCGCGAGCTCGATGCGCAGATGAAGCTGCAACGCGAGACTTACGAACAAGCCCTCAAGAAGGGGCAACGTCCACCGAAAAAAGATTTGGATGACGCCGTTGAGAGGTAAGCTCGGTCGCGACCGTTTGCTTCTACGCGGCTTTCAACCGTAAGCCGCGCGGAGATAACAGCCTGTTGAAAACACCACCGGCTCAGCGATTGCCCGGAGAGATGACGCCTTGTTCCGGGCTTGATGCCGTGGCGTAGAGTTTTTTCGGAATGCGTCCGGACATCCCGGCTTGGCGGCCAGCGAAGCAAGCATGCTTCATCGCGTGAGCCATGCGCAGCGGATCAGTGGCACTCGCGATGCCCGTGTTGAGCAACACTCCATCGCAACCCAATTCCATTGCGAACGCCACATCGCTCGCGGTGCCGACGCCCGCGTCGATGATCATGGGATATTCGGGATCGTTCTCTTTGAGGTACTCCAAGCAGATGCGAATGTTGTTCGGGTTGAGCACTCCTTGCCCGCTGCCGATCGGACTACCTGCCGGCATCACGGCAGTTGCTCCGGCTGATTTCAACCGCCGAGCGGTGATCGGATCGTCAGTCGTGTAGACGAGCACTTGAAAGCCATCGGCTACGAGTTGCTCGGTTGCTTGTAGTGTCGCGATAGGATCAGGCAGCAACGTTTTTTTGTCGCCGAGCACTTCGAGTTTGACCCAGTCTGCTCCGGGGTTTTCCAGCCCTTCGAGAATCTCGCGGCCGAGCCGAGCGACTCGCACTGCGTCCTCGGCGGTGAAGCATCCCGCCGTGTTGGGCAGGATCGTGTATTTGCTCAGATCAATGAAATCGAGAATGCTCCGACCTTCCGCATCAATCAACCGCTCGCGACGCACCGCCACGGTAATGACCTCCGAACCGCTCGCTTCCAAGCACTGCTGCATCAGCTCGTAGGTCGTGTACTTGCCGGTCCCCACGATCAACCGTGACTGCAACACATGCGTGCCGAGTACCAGTGGCTTGTCCTGAGTCGCCGTCGATCTCGCAATTGCCTGAGACACGTCATTCACCTTGCTGGAAAAGTCCGAAGCCTAAAATCACCAGAAGCCCGACCTTTGCCAAGGCCGGGCTTCATTACGTTTACGAGCGGAGTCTAGGAGTGCTCGGAATGAAACTCAACGAGCGTCATTTCCGCTGCATTGAGACTCCTCATTACCTCAGAGATTCTGATAACGGTCGTGAATGTCGGAGAGATTTTCAAAGGCTGTCGGCCCGTTCTCGTACTACGGCGGCGTGAAATGGGGAGCCGTCGAATTCGGCTGCGACTTCGGAACCGCAATGACGCTCATCGGCATCGAGTGGCTGTTTGCGATGCCCGCACTGCTGTGGCTGTCGGCTCGGTTGGTTCCGCAAGAACCGCAATCGGCATAACGACCAAGCTCAGCAGCGGCGGGGGCCGAGTGAGCTACGAACCCAGAAAGCCTACATGCTCCCGCCGTCTGCTGCAGCGCCTGGTTCGGCGGTTACTGGCTGCACTGGCACTATTCGTAGCCCTTTGCGGCAAACAGGATGTCGGCGCAACGACGCCACGGGTTGTCGGGCCTTTGATAGAACGGATTGCCGTTCACGGAATCCCTCGCCCACCGGACCGCCGTATTCAGGAAAAGCTCGATTGTCGTGTTCTCCCACCCCCCGGCGTCGGGGCCGTAGGGCGAACTGGGCGTCACCTCCTCCTGCGCAATCGACGCCTCGCGGTCATCCCGCAACGCCAGCAGGAATTGGAGGAATGTCTCTTCGTTGTGAACCGCCTCTAGCGCCTGGTAAAGCTCATCGTCCTGAGACATAACGTCCCCGCCTCGTAGCCGCACCTCCGCCGCCGAACATTTAAGTGAGTCGTGCGCGGCCTATCACGATTCGAGCCGCAGCGGTGTCAGTTGAAATCGAGAGGCAGAATGGTTCGACCTCAGACGGAAATCAAGGATTGCGGCTCAAGGACAAATCTCGCTCTTGTTCGACAAAGGCCGCGTGCGAGATAGCACCAATCGGGTCGCGTGCGGCATAGTACCGTACTAGGTCACGCAGGTTGTCTGGGTATTTCTGCGGTGCCGTCCTTTTCGTCAGCGGGACAAGTGCGAGACTTGTCAGCCTCGGCATCCAGTAGGGATATTGAGGGGCGGCGTACCGACCGCTCGCCGGAAAGTTTCTGAGGGAGCGGCGCAAAATGACAACTGGGTTTCCACAACTTCTGATCTTCAACAACGGACAACGGACCAATGACCACGGACACTCCTCAAGAATTCGTCTTTCAGGCTGAGATCAAGCAGCTTCTGCATTTGTTGTCGCACTCGCTGTATCAGAATCGCGAGATCGCGATTCGTGAGTTGGTCTCGAACGCTTCTGATGCGCTCGACAAGTTTCGGCATCTCGCGCTGATCAACAGCGAGATCAAGAACGATGACCCGCTGGAGATTTCGATCGAACCGAACGAGACCGACCGCGTGTTGGTCATTCGAGACAACGGCATCGGGATGACTCGCGAT
>JAYUFI010000408.1:0-2074 GCA_043738805.1 Planctomycetaceae bacterium
GATCGCCACTCGCTATGACAAAACCGCTCGCAACTTCCTCGCCTTCCTCCACTTGGCCGCATCCATGATCCTCCTCGCGTGAATGTCAACACGGCCTAGGAAATCTCTCGGTGGCAAGCCGGGATGATTCACGGAGTCCGCGCAGAGGAAGCAGTGGCCGCGATGCCATCCGAAGCGTCAGCGAGGGCGAACTGTGACGACACCCTCGCTGACGCTTCGGGTGACATTCGAGACGTGAATAATCCGAGCTATTGCTCAAGCACCAAGTCCGCCCGTTCGCGACAGCCGTCGGCGAGGATTTCGAGGGAGTTGAGGCGGTCATTCGTCAGTGCGCGGTGGCGAGCTTCTTCTGTGCTGTTCGAGATTCCGCACGCCACATGACGCAACGTCAGCCGCTCAGTCGCCACATCGAGATCGCAATCGAGGAAGACTCGCAGGTCGAACAGGCTTTCTAGTTTCCAGTCGCGCATTAGCACGTAAATTCCTTCGACGATGACCAGCGGTACTGATGGGCTGACTGGAATCGCTCCGGCTCGCGGGTCTTTCTCAGCATGATCGAACGTGGGAAACCAACCGGAGCGTGTCTGCTTCAGGCGAGTCAGATCAGATCGAAAACTCGCGGCATCAAACGTGTGCTGAGCACCACGCCGCCGCATTCCTTCGACATCAAGCTGACATCGAGGCAAATGGTAGCCATCCATCGGCACCACGACCGCGTCAGGCAAACGGCTTTTGAGCACATCACACAGTGTCGTCTTGCCAGAACCGGGGATACCAGCAATCGCGATCAAGTAGGTATCAGGCCGTAGTCGCAGTAATTCGAGAATTGCCGCCGCGCGAATGGTGGCGGCGGAGATCGGCTCAGGCAGTCCAGAGAGTTCAACGCGTTCCATGAGGCTCACCTGCCAATCACTCCCCGTGCCGAATTTTGTCGAGCAGAACTGCTCCGAGGATCACGAGGCCGAGGACGACTTTCTGTGTGTAGCTTTCGACGTTCGTCAAGTTCATGCCATTTTGGATCACAGCGATTGTCAATGCGCCGATGAGTGTGCCGAACATTTTTCCTTCGCCGCCGCTGAGACTCGTGCCGCCGACGACGACTGCGGCGATCACATACAGTTCATACATGTTGCCGTAAGTCGCTGAACCGCTCTTGAGCTGCGAGGCCATGATCACTCCGCCTAAGCCGGCCAGCAGAGCACTCGCGATGTAGGCAAACAGCAACACCAATCTCACGGGCACACCCGAAAGCCGCGCCGCTTCGCGATTGCCGCCGACTGCGTAGAGGTAACGTCCGAGCCGCATTCGAGACATCAGCACGTGTGCCGCTCCGTACAAGGCCAACATCAACACCACCGCGTTCGGCAGGTTGAAAAAGTTGGCTCCGCGACCGAGCCACACAAACGAATCGGGAATCTGATAGATCGACTCCCCTTTTGCGAGCAGGTATGCCAGCCCGCTGCCGACGAGCATCATGGCTAACGTCACGATGAATGGCGGAATGCGAAACAGCGTGATCATCCCGCCGGAAAAGGCACCGATCAGTCCGCAGACCAAGATTGCCACAAGGCACGCAGTCGTCATACCGATCGCCGACGCATTCGCCGCACCGGCGAAATCGCGAATGAACATCCCGACCAACACGGCAGAGAGAGCGATCAAACTTCCGACCGATAAGTCGATCCCGCCGGTGATAATCACCATCGTCATGCCGATCGCGATGATCGCAATGACGGCGATCTGATTCGCGATGTTCAACAAGTTCTCGGATTTCAAAAAGTTCGGCCATCGGTAACTCTGCGGCTTCAGAATTTGCGGATTGCCCAAGGAAGGAAAGTCGGTCCTCAAGTCGGCGAAGACCAACCAAGCGGCCGCCGCTGGCGTACAAGCGATGACGTCGAGCTGTTCCCCTGCCCTGCTAATTTTTATCAACGCCTCGCGAGCGTCCTTCGGTTCCCCTTTCACAACCGCGAGCACCTTTGCACCGAAGGCTGACAACTGCCGTTCGAGACTGCTGGCAAACTCCGCATCGCCCGGTTGCTCGCGTGCCACGATCAGCACTCGCGGCGATTGA
>JAYUFI010000409.1:0-2072 GCA_043738805.1 Planctomycetaceae bacterium
GCGGATGTTCTTTGTGAACCTCGACGGCTTCGACACGCACTCGCAGCAGGCCAACGCGCATCAGGCGTTGCTGACCGAGTTGTCCTCCGCGATCACCGCGTTCATGGGCGACCTCAAAGGCCACGGCCTTGCCGATCGAGTCATGGTCGCGACGTTCTCCGAATTCGGCCGCCGCGTCGCCGAAAACGGCAGCCTCGGCACCGACCACGGAGCCGCCTCGCAGATGTTCGTCATCTCCCCCAAGTGCAAAGGGGGCATCATCGGCACTCATCCGAGCCTGACCGATCTCGACGACGGCGATCTCAAGTACCACACCGACTTCCGCTCGGTATATGCCACGCTGCTCGACCGCTGGCTGGGTATCGCAAGCGAACCGGTCTTGGGCAACGCATTTCATCCGGTTGAGTTTGTGTGATACACAAGCGACGTGACCGACCGAGGGCGATTGCGAGATGAACGAGCCGCTCACAAAAACCCAACAAGCACTCCGAGGACGTTCCGTAGGCGATATGTCATTGGAACAGCTTCGTGACTGGATTGACGCCTGTGAAAAAATGGAAAATTGTGTTGGTTACAACAAAGCACGACGTGGCTGGAGGCAAGGCCGAGAAGACGCATTGACTGAACTCGTCCGGCGTGGAGTCGAAGTGCCAAAATGATCGTGGAAAGCAACAAACATGGTCGAGAGTTTTCCGACTACTTCACTCCCGCTGATTGGTTACTTCCCGAAAAAGATCGCGCTTCGGCCTGACTGGTTGAAAACTCCGCGAGTCACGGCAATTCGTAGCGCTAGTGGATGTTGCTCGAAAGGCCCGGACAACTGGATTGAGCATTGGAGACATAACGAACTTTGGCTTTACTCGACACAAGCCGCTGCGATTGCCGTTGTCCCAGCGGCCGATCGGTCGCAGTTCGAATTGCACGCGTATCGAATGTTGCCCGCTGTCTTTAATAAAGGCGAACGTCAACCGGTGGAACTTCCAAAGATGGAAGTCGAATCGCCTCAACAAGACTTCGAGTCAGTTGGCTTCGATGCAGTAGCATGTTCTTGTGGAAGTGGGTTTGAGTGCTCGCCGTTATCGTGCAACAGCATGGCGGACGAGATTGAAACAAACGAGCATTGCCTGCTGCGAACTCTCGCGTTTGCAGAAGAAATTGCCCTTCGGTTCTCGCTCGAGGAACCTGAGCCAGGTCCATACTACGTTGTGGAAATCCTGCGGCGGTTAACTTCAATTGTTGACCACATATCTGATCTCGTGGCGGCGGAGCTCGCCTTGATTGAGGACCATCTGCGCGTCGAGTCTCTCAAGACCTTCCTCGTTATTCCAAGACAAGAAGAACGTGATTGGGACTATGGTGTTCCCGACACGCGTTACGCTTATTGGGTTGTTGCTGAGGTTCGTGATCGTGGGATTCTCTTGGTGTACTGCGAGCATGGCTTCGGCCCAGAGATGCCGTGGGGATTCCTGTTTGCAAACAAACCTCAAGCAAAAACATTGGGGATGGATTCTCAATGGTGTTGGTACTTGGAAGAGGCGTTCATCCGAAGCGGACTGTGGGACGGGCCAGTCAAAGAAGATGAAGAGTGGAACCTATCGCCTGAAGAACGGTTCCAGCGAGGCTGAGGAAATCACGACTCGTTCTGAAGTCGTGCGCTTCGTTCGACCTCACGAGTGGGTTCGACGTTAAATCAATCGCCACTGACGTCTGAAAAGCCATTCGGTTGAGAGCATGGCGGCGAATAGGGCAAGCAATTCCCAGCGGGTCCATAGCGGGATGACGGTTGCGGCGGCGAGTGGGATGGGTTGGCCAAGCGGGAGTTCTTCGGGGAGTTGATCGGCCTCGTGCAATTCAAAGTAGCGACCGTGAGTTGCGCGAGCGGCGGCGGTGAGGTCCGCTTTTTCCAAGCGGCGTCGCAAGAGTTCTCGCTGTGGGACTTCGATTTGAAAGTCGAGCGATGGGGGCGAGCCGGGAAACGACGGCTCGACAAGCAGCGCGTGATATCGTCCATCACTCAGTCCTCGCGACTCGCCAACAAAAACGTTTTGCGAATTCGCGACGCGAGACAATTC
>JAYUFI010000410.1:0-5488 GCA_043738805.1 Planctomycetaceae bacterium
TTCGGCATCATGGGATAGCCTTGCGGCGGCATTCCTTGAGGGAACATTCCCGGCATTCCCCCCCCTGCCCCAGGCGGATATCCCGGCATCGCTTGTGGCATTCCTGGCATCGGCATTTGCATGGGGTAGCCGGGCATCGGCATGTAGATGCCTGGCATTCCAGGCAGGGGTGCATATGGGGACTGCTGCTGAGGGTATCCCGGCATCATCTGCGGAGGCATCATGGGTGGCTGCATCATGGGTGGCTGCATCATTTGCGGTTGCATGGGCATGGGCGGACGTGCAGTCTGAGCCGTCGCTGGCTTGGGCGTGGGAACCGGCTTCTTCGGATCGGGCTTCTTATTAAGGTCAGGTGCGGACTGTCTGGCATCAGGGGCCGGCTTCGCATTCGCCGCGAGTTGCCGCGCCATTTCGGGATTTGTCTTGGCATCTTCTGAGCGTGAATGATCGGTGCGACTGTCGAGTCGCTTGCCCAGCGTTTGTTTCATGTCACCGTCTTTTGCGTCCTGTACCTTCTTGGCAAACACCGCTTCAGGATCTTCTTTGAAGATTTGCAGACTGCGGAATTCGGACATGACTTCCTGCATGTTCTTCTGCCGGTCCTTGGGCTTTTTGGCGAGCATGCGCATCACCATGCGATCCATTTCTGGCGTGACGTTTTTGTTGTAGTCCGATGGCGGTGCGGCAATCGTGGCGAGATGCTTCATCAACAAATCTTTGGGCGAACTGCCTTTGAACGGCGTGGTTCCGGTTAAGCATTCGTAGATGGTGATACCCAGGCTGTAGATGTCCGTCTGCGGCGTGAGGCCATCTTTGCGAATGGTCTCCGGAGCGATATAGGTCAACGTTCCGCCGATCTCCACATTCTTTCCACCGAGCAAATTTCCCAACATCCCTTTGACTTTTTTGGAGAGCGAGAAGTCGATCAATTTCACTTCGGACGAGCGGTTCAACAGGATGTTGTCTGGCTTCACATCGAGATGAATCCAGCCTTTCTCGTGCATGTGCTGCAATGCGAGGCACGTGCAATCAATGATCTTTCGCAAACGCATCTGCACGCCGGCCGCATCGTTGGCAATGAAGTTCTTGATGTTCAACGCGCGGAACAATTCCATCACCAGATAGATGTTGGTCTTGCGATGCACTGTCGCAAACCACTTGATGACGTTGGGATGATCGAGCGACTGCGCAACCTTCCCTTCGTACTTCAAGATTTGAACTTGCTCCGGATCGAGCATCGCCTCCGGAAGCAGCACTTTCAGTGCGAAACGATTGGCCGTGTTCTCTTCCTGAGCTTCCCAAACCTGTGCGTGCTTACCCGACGCGATGAGCCCCTGCTTGACGTAGTGATCAATCTTGTTGTCATCGGCGGGCTTGTCGGTTTCTTTATCTGCCACGATGGGCTCCCGGAACTAACGCGAGTTGTTTTGTGTGGAATGTTCGATGTCCAAACTCAAATGACTCAGATCATTTATTTGGACGTTGGGATTTCAAATTTGAAATTCAGGATTCTGTCATCAGAAACCCGCCGCAGGTGCCTTCTTCTCTTTCGCCGCTGGCTTGTCAGCCGCCTTGGCCGTTGGCTTGGCGAGATTGCTTCCAATGGCGGGAACTGACGTCGGAGTCTCTGTCACTGCGGGCAATGCAGCATTCGGATTTGCTCGAAGCTGCGTGCCGTCAGCCAGCTCACGCGACGAACTGAGGATGATCACGTCTCCGTCGATGAACGGGCCGCTGACGTGAATTCGCTCGACGCCAACTTGCCCCAGCAACTCGACTTCAACATCGCGCACAATCCCTTGCCGCACGATCTGCACTCGACGACGACCTTGCTCGTTCGTACCGACAGTACTCGTCGCCACTTCAGTGACCGGCGATCGCGGGACAAGGGGAGCGAAGACTGCTTGGCCAACATGCCACTTCTGTTGCGGGTTGTCGAGCACAATGACTGCCGTTGCCAATGAGGTCGCAAGATCGCGCACACGCTCAAACTTCGGATCAGCGGGTTGCAGCTTATCGACCTTCGAGTCAAGCGTTTGGTTCTCAACCCGCAATTTGAACATCCCTCCTTCTTTGACGTTCTCGCGGTCAACGGGAATCTCGACTTTCAATTTGGACAGATCGGCCAATGTGATCAACGGATCGCCCGTTTTCACAAGCTGCCCCACCTGAGCATGTACTTTCAAAACGTGGCCGTCGAACGGTGCTCGTGAGGCAAGTTGCTCGACCTGCCATTGCAGCAATTTGACGTCGGCTCGCGCGAGCTGCTGACGAGCGTCCGCCAACTCACCCCCCTGCCCTGCCCTCTTCGCTTGCTCAAATTCCAGATCAGCAACCTTTTGCTGCGCGATCGCTCGCTCAAGAAGTAACTGCCGTTCCGTCGAGGCCATCCGGACGAGCGACTCTTGAGCCTTCACGCCCTTCCCTACCTCCGCATCGACCGACTGAATCGTTCCATCACAAGGAGCGGTAATGACCAGTTGCTTGATCGGCTCCAATTGAAATGCAAACCGATAAGTTTCCGGCGGCATGAGCCGCAATGGTTCGCGATGAACTACGACAGGACCGGGTTCTCCCGAAGGATTTTGCCCCAGCCCGATCGCTGCGATGCCGCCGACCACAATAAGTGTTGCAGCGGTGGTTCGAAACGATGTCCAATAATTGAGATCACTCATGCTTCCCCCCTGCCCGACTTCCACGTGAGACGGCTAAGTTAGGGCCGCTTTCGTCATAGTGTCAACGTGGCGTGAGTCTCGGATGTCTTCATCAGCGTGAAGCAAACGATGCCTTCTGCCAGCATCGTTCGGACAATGGCTCCAACGTCATTCGTTGGATGAAGTCCGAAAAGCCTGCTGATGGAGCGTTCGCCCTCACTCACGCTTCGGATTACATTCCTTGGTACTGTCGTCAGATCAATCCGGGAGTTTCCGCACGATGTCTGTTGTTGCTCACAAAACGCCATTGTTGGAATGCCGCGAGATCGGCAAACAGTTCGGCGGCGTCATGGCGTTACAGGGAGTCAACTTCGATCTTCAACCAGGTGAGGTGCATGGTCTCGTCGGCTGCAACGGAGCGGGCAAAAGTACGTTGATGAAGATTCTCGCGGGCGCGCATCCCGATCATGACGGTCAAATTCTGATCGACGGCAAAGCGGTGCGATTATTGTCGCCGTTGGACGCAAGGCTGTGCGGCGTCGCGATGGTCTATCAAGAGTTGTCCGGAATCGGATCGCTGTCAGTCGCGGAGAATCTGTTTCTCGGACGGCAATTGACGACAACTCCCGGTCGCATTGATTGGCCGAAGATGCGGCAGCAGGCTCGCGATTACTTGCGTGAAATGGAGATCGACATTGACGTGCGCCGCCGGCTCGATCGGTTTCCGCTCGTCATTCGGCAAATGGTTGAGATCGCTCGCGGCCTGCACAGCGGGGCGAGAATTTTGATTCTCGATGAGCCGACGAGCGCGCTGAGTCCGCCCGAAACGCGGCGGCTATTTGATCTGATTCGACAGATGAAGCGGTCGGGCGTCGCGGTCATTTTCATCAGTCACTTTCTGGAAGACGTGCTCGAAATTTGCGATCGTGTGACGATCTTAAAAGACGGCCGCTTGGTCGAGACAGCGCCGTCTTCCGATCTCACGAAAGCGGATGTCATCGGCAAGATGCTTGGTCGAGCGGCCGGTTCAGAACACGATCCGGAGTTCGACGCGGTCGTCGCTCTGCCGCCGCGAACGAACGCGGTTCCGATCTTTCGAGTGAACTCGTTGACTCGGACGGGACTGTTTCAAGAGATCAACTTTGAAGTCTCGCCCGGTGAGTGCGTCGGCCTGTATGGCTTCGTCGGAGCCGGGCATCAGGAACTCGCTCACGCCGTTGCGGGGGCGTTGCCGACGGATGGCGGATCGGTGCAACTCGATGATCGACGGTTGCCGTCTGATGATGTCGCGATCGCCGTGCGCCGTGGTGTTGTGCTCGTGGCGGCGGATCGAGCGAAGACTCTGGTCCGCCGCAGTTCAATTGCTCGCAACGCGACGCTCGCTCATTTGCGACGAACGCTCGGCGAATGGTTGAGTCGCAAACGCGAACGAGCGGTCGTGCAACCGTTGCTCGAACAGGTTGGCTGTCGTCCACCGCGCCCCGATCTGCTCGCCGGGAATCTTTCCGGCGGCAATCAGCAGAAGGTCGTTCTCGCCAAATGGCTGCTTGGCCCGATTCGAGTGCTCGTCTTAGAAGAGCCGACGCGCGGCATGGATGTCGGCGCGAAAGACGAAGTCATGCGACTGGTCGCGAACCTCAAGAAAGCGGGAGCCGCTGTCGTGCTCGCATCGACCGAGCCGGAGTTGTTGCTCGCCCACGCTGACCGCATTCTCGTCTTTCAACGCGGTCAAATCGCTCATGAGTTCGCCGGCGTTGAAGTCCGTAAAGCGGACTTGCTCCGCTGGGCGTAGCGTAGCCTGGTTTTCCAAACCGGGCGGGTCCATTCGCCCGGTTTGGAAAACCGGGCTACGAAAGCGTGCGATCTCGCCTCAATCGTTGTACCGATTCGGCGGCCAACCTTGAGCGGTCGCTTTGAGAATTTCGAGCGTCTCTCGTTCGGCGCTGCAAGCGACGATGCGCGGAAGACGAAGCATGTCGGCACGATCGTCGAGCCACAGTTCGCGGAAGTGAACCGGCTCGCCGGTGTCGGTCCAGACAGCATCGCCTCCCAAGATACGTGCAAGATGCAGCGAGACCGGGAAATCATAAATGTTCGGTGAATGAATCAGACTGCCGCCGAAATCACCCGTTGCGAGGAGCGGATAGATGCTCCCTGGCATGTCGTCGGGAGCGAAGCCGTGTAAGCCCGCGCTCGTGACGGCGGCGGCTCGCTCAGCATCTTGTTTCTGAAAGCCAATCGAATAAATCTTCTTCGACTTCGGTCGCGTGGCCGAGCTAATCACGGGCATCGAATCGAGCACGTCTCGTGCAGAGCGGCCGGGATCATCCGGCCCGCAGACAATCCGCGAGCCGATCGCTTCGACCCATGTTCCTGTCGCTCCGGTCTCCGGCACAAAAACCAACGAGTAATGCAGCGTTTGACTGTCGCGCAGATGCAACATCACCGCGTAGCCGCTGCCTGTCCGGTCGCGATACTGCTTCGTGCCGTCGATTGGATCGAGCGCGATCACCAATTCGGCATCAGTCGCAAAGAGACCGATGTCACCATTCGCTTCCTCGGCCTCAATGCGACACTTCCGAAACAGCGGCGAGCGATCTCGCAACGCGGAGACGACAAGTTCTTGCACCGTCAAATCGGCCAACGTCAGCGCGTCTGTCTCGGCACTGCCCGATGACTTGCCGCTGAGTGCCACATTGAACTTTCGCAACTGCCGAGCGATCGCACCCGCCCAACGCAAAACTTCGGGCATGTGAACTGATAAGGCTTCGGCAACTTCAGAAACAGCGGGGTTCATGGATGGTCCTTATTGAATGAAAAAGGATGGCGTCTCT
>JAYUFI010000411.1:0-2071 GCA_043738805.1 Planctomycetaceae bacterium
ACTTCCGGTTTGGTTGGGTTATGGCCGCGTTTGAATATCGACAAGCAGAGGAAATTCGAGAGACGTTCTCGCGCTGGAACGTGCGTTATCTTTTTTGGGAAAGTCAGCCGCGATCTTGATGGGGTTTCCCGATACGACTCAGGACGTAGATTTGTTTCCTCAGCGATCTGCCGACAACGGCGGCAAGTTGGCGCAGGCATTGATCGAGCTGGGATTTCAACTGACGGATCGGGACCAGGATGGCATTCGGGCAGGCAAGGATTTTGTACAACTGAAGAATGGGCCGTTCGACGTGGATTTGAGATTTGATTTTCGCGCCCGATGGCATCGAACAATTTGAAGACGCTTGGAAGCGCCATTTGGAGATTGACGGATTTCCGCTCTGCATCTGGATGACATCATTGCTAGTAAGCGAGCGGCAAATCGACGCAAAGACATCGAATCGTTGCCGCGGTTGGTCGCGTTTCGAGATTACTGGAAGCAGAAGCAAGCACAGCTCGATTGAGCTGCGCCGATAGATACAAGAAGAACTTGCAGACAGGATTAATTCCGATGCTACGAATTGCCTTGTTCGGACTGTTGTTTGTTTTGAGTGGTATCAACATCTCATCGAATTTGTTTGCTCAGCCAGCGAATACTCCGGCGGCGAATCAAACAGCGGAGGATTCTAAGCAGCTTGATGTTGTCTCGCAGGAGGCGGCGAAGCTGGAGGCGGATCTGAATAAATTCAAGGACTCGTCGCCGGAGGCGGGTGAGCTGTTGGTGAAGCTCACCGACTTGTACCACTTGCATGGGCGGGCATTTGGATTGATCCGCGCGGGGCAGCGGTTTTCGGCCTCGCATCCCAGCGATCCGCGGAATCAAGCGGTGATGCTGAAGTTGATCGACGGTTTGGAGGCGATGTCGCGGCACAAGGAGCTGACGGTTTCGATTCGGCAGTTCATTCAAAAGTATCCGCAGGCTCCGCAGAACATCGAACTGGAAGAGCGGCTGGCGAAGGCGCTCGACAAATTGGGGGAGCGGCAGAAAGCGGCTGAGACGTATCGAGCGATGTGGCAGCGGCAACCGAACGTCAACGGACGGAAGTTCGGTGAAGCGGCGGTCACTCGGTTCAATCTCGGGTCGGTGCCGGAGATTTTTGAAGGGAATGTGCTCGCCGAGGACATGCTCGACAAGTTGCCGGCGGGTGAGTTCACGAAGCTGCTGGCGGCGAACGCCCTTTTCCGCTGGCGACAGTACGGACAGTGGGCCAAGGCCAACACGCTCGGTGCGAAGATGCTGGCCAAGGGCTTGCCGTATACGCCGGAAGAGACGCGCGAATTGCATCGGATGCAGGGAGAGAATTTTAATAACCTCGGCCAATACGCGAACGCGGCGAATCATTACCGTCAGGTGCGAGCGATCCGCGACGATTGGTCGGCACTCAATCAACTCATCTTCTCGATGTATTACTCGCAGGCGAAGGCGGCCGAGTTCGAAGCGCTCGTCAACGAGTTCGATGCGAAGTACCCGGATCGCGAAGAGCGATTCGAGAAGCGATCGTTGCTCGCGACTGCGCTGATTCGCGACGGCGACAAGGCTCGCGCGTTGGAGATGATCAAGCCGTTGTTGGCGTTCAACCCCTACCTGAGCAGCGCTGCGAGTCTGTTCGTGCAGCACATCGGAGCCGAGCCGGCTCATTTTCAACAGGCCGAGGCGGTGCTGAAAGACGCGTTGGCAAAGAACCCGAAGTACAACGCTTACTACTTGCGGCACAGCTTGGCGTTGGAAATCTATCGCGACCGGATGAAGGACGATGCCAAGTCCAAAGCGATGTGCCGCGAATACCTCGATAATGCCCCAGGCAACGACGGCCACACGTGGAACATTCTCTCGCACCTGTTGTTCCAAGCGACGAACGATGCCGAGTTCCAACAAGACGTGCAGCGTTATCTGGCCGCTCGGCGGAAGAACCTGCACATGGGGAGCTTGATCCAGTACTTGCAGTCTTACATCGATCAGGCGAAGGCGAACAAAGATCTGAAGGACCGCGTCGCTTACGCGCAAGCAGAACTCAAGAAGCAAAATGACG
>JAYUFI010000412.1:0-2070 GCA_043738805.1 Planctomycetaceae bacterium
GACATTCGCGTTGAGTTAGAAGCTATGCTCGGCAAGCCGGGATAGTCGGCAACTCCGTCGCCCGGTTTTTCAAACCGAGCTTAGCGAGATGCTCGGATCAAAACGCCCGGTTTGAAAAACCGGGCGACGTGAGAACAAGCTCATTTCAATTCGACTGATTCGGCACATTCACTTTCGGCATCGTCTCTGGCTTCGGCAACGGGACGTTCTCAAAGCGGAACGGGATCGAAACTTCTTTCAAGCCGCTATGTAGTTTGAATGTCAGTTTGAATTTCTCTGGCAGTTTGCCGCTGTCATCGAAGGGCATTAGGTGGAAGGTGAGCTTGGCCACCATCGGATCTCGATTCGCATAAGTTGTGAAACCTTCTTTCGCAGCATCCATCATCCCGATCTGACTGGTCGCGACTCCGGCGGCGAACGAAAGTGTCATGACTTCGCGTTTGCCAAACGGTGTGTCTTCAACCTTGAGCGTCAGCGTTGCTTCAGCGGCCTTCAGAGCCGGATTGTCGAGCGGCTTATTGGCAGCCGGTCGCACATCGTCAATCGTGATCTCGTCGCTCTTTTCTGCGATTTGAACTTTGAATTCCCCGACGACGTTTGCGAGTTGACCGACCGGCGGGTTCGGCGGCTCAAAGGGAATCGTGACTCGCAAGGTCTCTTCCGGATGCTCGAAACTGAAACCTTCCGACGCATCGAACGGAAGAATGTTGGTCGCGGGATCGGGCGTGTTGAGGGTTTGATGCTTCGCGACTTTCATCACTCCGCCGCCAACAGCGGCAATTGATTTCACGCTGACTCGTCCGAAGCCGCTCGCTTTGTTGAGGAGTTCCCCTTTGAGGTCCACAAGCATCTGCATGTTGTAGGACTGTTGGCCATTGGGACCGAACTCCGGCATCTCTTGCCAAGAAGTTTTTGCGGTGAGAGTTGAACCCGGAGGCAACTCACCCGCGTTGAGTGCAGGAACCGC
This sequence comes from Planctomycetaceae bacterium, assembly GCA_043738805.1. Taxonomy (GTDB): domain Bacteria; phylum Planctomycetota; class Planctomycetia; order Planctomycetales; family Planctomycetaceae; genus SXKJ01. The sequence continues at coordinate 968 of JAYUFI010000412.1, forward strand.
TTCCGTCTCACCGGGCTTCTTGAAGCCATCGCTGAAACTCCCCGCGTTGCCGCCGATGCTCAAGCCGGATGGAACCCCGCCCCTAGCGAATGGATTGCCGCCGAACATCATTGCGCCCATCAGAATCGTCGGGAGCTGTTCCAATTTCTGCTGAGCCGAATCAGGCACGCTAGTCGCCAGTTTTACCACTTGGTTTTGATCGGTGACCTGTACGTTGTTGAGCAGCATCTCGCCCAATTCAAACAGCAACGGCGGAGTCGTCACTTTCTTGCCCGCAAATGAACTTTTCGTTTCCGCGATCAGCGTTTCAAAGTTGGTCTTGAGCTTGCTCGATCCAGCGCTGTCCTTGCAGACGAGCGACGTTTGCAAATCGGCACCGCCTCGAACGCTGACGCCGAAGCTGATCGCCACGAGCGATTCTTGAATTGCCTTTTGAAGTTCAGCCGCAGCCGGTGACGCGCCCGGAGGAATCGGGGCGGACTGCGTCATCGACTGCGGGTTCTTGGGAGCGATGACGAACAACAGATGCGGCGTCGGATCAACTGCTCGCAGTTCGTTGCGTGGCGTGATCGTTTCACCGCGATCCATTGCCGCGAAGAGTTCATCGGTCGGACCGCCGATGAGCGTGTTTGCGTCGGCAAACCACGCACCCATCGCCTTCTCACCCGGCTTCGCGGCGGGCGCTTCGACATATCGTTTGCCGCTGTGATCAGCCAGTTTCATTCCGGTCGTTGCGGCTGCTTGCGCGATTTGACTGCTGACGGCGGCAGGATCAACGGCCTTCTTCGAGCGGACCACGATCAAGCCCATTTGATTTTTCGGTGCCTGACCTCCCATCGCCATCATCATGGCCGAGCCTTGTATCCCCTGCAAATCGCGAACGCCGATCGTGATGCTCTCGATGTCTGTCGGCGCGAGTCCCGTGAATTGTTGCATCTGTTGCACGAGCGGCTGCGCTTGCGGTGAGTCAAAGATTCCTTTCAAGAGCGGAGCGGTCCAGACATCACCCAACTTCAGATGCACGATGAGTTCGGTCTCTTGCGGCAACCACTTCAAGGCGAGGATACGATCGCCGGGAAAGTTTTGCGCGGCCGGTGCGGCGG
>JAYUFI010000413.1:0-5483 GCA_043738805.1 Planctomycetaceae bacterium
GCACGAACGAGAGATTTTCGCGGAAGATGAAATCCGTATCCCGACCGTCTAAAAAGCGGCCAACGCATGCCGCTCTCTAACCACGGCCTCATGGAAGCCTGACGAGTCGCAATTCCAAGTGACGATCAATGTTGGTGACCGCAGCAACCTTCACCCATGCCTGACTTCAGTAACTCCGCTCGCAATGACGCGCTCCCCTTGGACGCGACCACTTCGCCGGGGAGAACTCCAGCGAGTAGTTCCACGTAAGTCTCGGTGCGAGCGGCCGGACGGACTTGTCTCGTATGAAAAACTTTCGGTGAGCCGTCCTTCAAAAAGTTCTTGTCGCGCACGAAGACGATGAAGCAATCACCGTCTGATTGCAGTGCATCGAGCGGCACGGTGATCGCCTTCGGCTCTTCGCGGAGCAATACCCAACCGGTCCCGAAGCTGTTGGCTTTCAGGCGTCCGCCGGGATTCGGCAACGTGGCCCTCACTCGAACCGTCCGCGTCACCGGGTCAACCGCTGACGCCACCCAATCGACTTGTCCTTGGACTTCCAAGTCGCTGCCGTCGAGCCGAAAGCGAACCGGTTGACCGACCGAAATCAGTTTCGCGTCTTCTTGCTTCGCGTGCAGCGTCAGCCACAAACGGCTGAGGTCGGCCAGCGTGATCAACAGCTTGTCGGACGAGACCACTTCGCCGGCGACCAAATCCATCTCGACAATCATCCCCGCTTGCGGCGCTCGGATCGGGATCAGGTTGAGCGTCAGACCGCCGCGATTCTGTAAAGTATCGCACAGGTCTTTCGGCAAGCCGAGGCATTGCAACTTGCGAGTCAGTTCTTTGACGTCGCATTGCTCCAAGCCATCAGGAATGTCAAAGCCCAAATTGATCAGCGCTTGTTGCGCGGTGACGATCGACAACTCTGCCTCTTCAGCAGCCGTCTCCGCTTCACGAAGTTGTTGCCGAGGGATCACATCCGCATTCTTGCGAGCGCCGGCCAGAGTCTTGGTGCGAAGCTGCCAATGCACGATCGCTCGGCTCAGTTCCGACTTCGCTTTGCCCACGTCCAGCGAATCGACCAGCGCGAGCACATCGCCCGGCTGAACCGACTCACCCAGTTTTCGCACGACGCTGTAAACCGAACCGGGGACGCGCGTGGAAAGATGAGCGACTTGAGCCGCGTCGTAACTCAGCTCGCCGTTGATCTTCAACGCTTCAATCATCGGTCGCTCGGTGACGACATCAATGTCGATCCCGCTCCGATCGAACGCTTCTTTCGAGGCGAACTGAATGCGTCTGGAAAACTTCAGGCAGCGGCTGTTGTTCGATTCGCGATCAAACTGTTGTAGCGCGGCGGCGGTGTCGTACTGCGGCAGCTTCGGTGTCCCGGCCACTTCGGCCAGCTCCGGGCGGCAGATCGGGCACAGCGACACGCCGTGCAGCTTGCACCACAGCGGTTTCGATTTCGGCAACAGATCCGCCTGACATTCGACGCAGGCTGCTTCGAGCACATTGTGCTCGGCGCACCATTCGGGCTCGGTCACAGCTTTCGCGTGCGTGAGTTCCGAAAACTTCGGCAGCTTCCAACCGGTGTGATGCCCGGCATACCCGACAGCAATCAACACGCCGAACGTCACGATCGTCGGGATCACGCTCAGAAGTTGGCGAATCAAACTACGTGGCGAGGTACTCGTTTGCGGCGTTGACATGACAAACTCCCAAAGGACAAGTCCCGGCGACCGTAGGACGGGCACTCTTGCCCGTCGTTCCGCGAAAGCAGACGGGCAAGAGTGCCCGTCCTACGAAACTTTTCACCGATTGCGGTATCGAGCCTCGAAACATGGGCGAGATTCTACGACGGTGAGTTGTTGGCGACGAGTCGCCTTTCCCCGACACGCTTGGCGGATTTATTACTCGTCAATCGGTGGGCCAATTGTCTGAATCTCGCGAAACCGAATTTCGACGATCGGGTTCAATCGTCGTTGTTGTCGTCGAAGGATGCGGGCTATCCTGCTTCGATGTTGTGATTGAGGCGTCTCGCGTTAAACGGTTGTGGCCAGCGAAAGGTTTCTTCTCATGCGATGGAATCTGCGGCAGCGAATGACGTTGTTGGCCGTCACCGGATGCGTGACCGCTACGTTGTGGTCGAGTTGCCTTCTGGGCGACGAGCCGCCAGCGGCGGACTCGAAAGTCATCGCGGCCGAAGTCGATCACCGGATCGAAGCGGAACTCACCGCCAGCAACGTCCAGCCGGCGGGGCTGGCCAACGATGAAGATTTTCTGCGGCGAGTCAGCTTCGACATCGTCGGCACGCTGCCCACCGCGAAAGAGGTAACGCTTTTCGGGCTCGACCCCGATCCGGAGAAGCGTGCGAAACTCGTCGATCGCTTGCTGGCGTCGGACGAGTACGCGCTGAACTGGGCCATGTATTGGCGGGATGTGATCTTCTTGCGCGCGACCAACGAATTCGCCCGCATCGCGATTCCGCCGTTCGAGACATGGATGACCAAGCAGCTTCAAGAAAACGTCGGCTGGAACAAGATCGCTCAATCGCTGATCACCGGCGTCGGCGAAATCAGCGAACATGGCGAGGCCGCGTTCGTGTTCGCTCAGCAAGGGAACGCCGAAGAAATCGCGGGCGAAGCGTCCCGGATTTTTTCGGGCATCCAACTGCAATGCGCCAACTGCCACGATCATCCGACCGACAAATGGACTCGCGACCAATTTCATGCGCTCGCCGCGTTCTTCCCGCGCGTCTCGATCCAACGTCGCCAAGCGATGCCTCCCGCGTTCACGGTTGCGGCCTTCAACGCACAAGCGGGCGGCGGGCGGGCGTTGCAGCAAATCCTGCAAGACGCCGATCTCATCGTGCAACGCTTCGACACCGACAACGACGGCAAACTCTCGAAGGCCGAAGCCGCCGGTTCCGCGCTCGCTCCGCCGTTTGATCGGTTGCTCGAATTCGGCGACGACAACCGCGACGGCCTGTTGTCCGCCAAAGAACTCAAGTCGATGCCGATCCCGGACATGCCCGGTCGCGGCAATGCCGAGCACTACATGCCGGACCTCAAGCAACCGACCGACAAAGGGAGGTTGATGACCCCCGCTTTCTTCGTCACGAATGCCAAGGGACGCACTGGCATGGAAGACGAAGACCGCCGAGCATTGTTCGCCAAGTTCGCCACCTCGCCGACCAATCCGTGGTTCGCGAAGTCGTTCGTCAACCGCATCTGGGGCGAACTGCTCGGCGAGGGTTTTTACATGCCGATTGACGACATGGGGCCGGAGCGGAAAGCACGCATGGGAAGCGTGCTGGATTACCTCGCCACCGAATTCGTGAAGCACGATCACGACATTCAATGGCTCATCCGCACGATCGCCAACACGCGAACCTATCAACGCCAAGTTCGTTTCAACGAACCGACCGAGAACCGGGTTCCGTTTGCGTCAGCAGTTCCGGCTCGTTTGCGAGCGGATCAACTCATGAACGCCGTGGTCAAAGTGTTGGGCGTCGACGAAGGTCCGCGACACAGCGAAGGTCCGTTGCGAGGCCGTCGCACGCCGCGCGAGCAAGTCGAAGCGCTGTTCGGGTTCGACCCGTCGACGCCGCAAGACGAACTGCTGGGCAACGTCCCGCAAGCGCTCTTCCTGATGAACCTGCCGCAGATCAGCAACGCCCTCAAAGCGGAAGGCAACACGCGGCTCGGACAAATCCTGGCGAACAACAAGACCGACAAAGCGGCGATCGGCGAACTGTACCTCGCCTTCCTTGCCCGCGATCCATCGGACAAAGAACTGACCATCGCCGTTGATTACCTCGAAAAAGTCGGCAACCGCCGCGAAGCGTTTGAAGACCTTGCTTGGAGCCTGCTGAACTCCAGCGAGTTCTTGTCGAAGAGATGAAGAGATCACTTAAACCCCACCGAGCTTGCCTCGGTGGCTCGCGGGCTTCTGAACTACGCGAATCAAAAGCACGTCGCATCAGATTGCAGCGAACTCAATTCGACGTAGTGCAGAAGCCTTAATCCACCGAGACAAGCTCGGTGGGGGAATGGTCACACAGAAATCGGAACCAAACACATGCTCGCCCATCACGAACAAGTCCGCTTCACGTCGCGCGGTTTGAGCCGTCGCGGGTTCTTTCACACGGTCGCGGCAAGCACTCTCGCCGCTGGAACGCTCAGCCTGCGCGACCTGATGACTTTGCAAGCGGCCGAGCTGCGTAAGCAGGGGAAGTCGATGGTGCTCCTCTGGATGAATGGAGGTCCCAGTCAGTTTGAAACCTTTGATCCGAAAATTGACAACAAAGAAGTCACCGGCGAAACGACGGTGATCGACACCGCCGCACCGGGGATTCAAATCGCCAACGGCTGGAACAACGTCGCCAAAGTGATGAACGACATCGCCCTCATCCGCTCGCTGACCAACAAGGAGGGGAACCATCCGCGAGCGACCTCGCAGATGCACACGGGCTATGTGCCGTCGGGGACAGTGCGGTATCCGTCGCTCGGCTGCAACATCGCCAAGATGCTCGGCGATCCGGAGCAGGAACTTCCCTCGGTCGTGTCGATCGGCAATACGGAAGGGGCCGGATTCCTCGGCGTCGATTACGAGCCGTTCGTCGTCGATCAACCGGGACAACTCCCGCAAAACGTCGCCGCCTCGGCCAGCGTCGCTCGGTTCGATCGCCGGCTCGGACTGCTCGATCAATTGGAGAAAGAGTTCTCCGACCGAGGGGGCCAAACCGTCGCGACGAATCACAAACAGCTTTACTCGAAAGCCTCGAAGCTGGTCCTGAGCCCGCAGACGAAACGGTTTCTCTTCGACGATGAACCGAAATCGCTCCGCGACCGATACGGCAACAACGATTTCGGCCGCGGCTGCTTGTTGGCTCGGCGGTTGGTTGAGTCGGGCGTGTCGTTCGTCGAAGTCACGTCGCAACGCGGCGGCGGGAATTGGGACACGCATCAAGATGTCTTCAGCCGCACCGCCAGTTTGGTTGGCACCGTCGATCCCGGTATGGGAACGCTGATCGCCGATCTCAAAGACCGAGGACTGCTCGACCGCACGCTCGTCGTCTGGATGGGGGAATTCGGTCGTACGCCGAAGATCAACGCTCGCGGCGGTCGAGACCATTACCCGCGCGTCTTCAACGCGGCGATCGCCGGCTGCGGCGTGAAGGGGGGCCAAGCGATCGGTGCCTCGACGAAAGACGGCAGCGCGGTCGATCGCGATCCGGTTACGGTCCACGACCTGTTCGCGTCGATCTGCCAAGCGCTCGAAGTCGATCCGTCGCACGCCAACATCAGCCCACTCGGCCGCCCCATCAAGATCGTCGACGGCGGCAAGCCGGTGACGAAGTTGTTCTCATCGTAGTAGGCACATTCCATGTGCCGTCCGCTGCGTCACCCAGCGCACGAGCCGTTGAGCGGGAAGCCCTCTGGCATCCAGAGACATCCCACTCAACGGCTCGTGCTTTTCAACATCCAGCGGACGGC
>JAYUFI010000414.1:0-14613 GCA_043738805.1 Planctomycetaceae bacterium
GCGAGCGCGAGCTCGCGACTGTTGGGCTTTCCGGCCGCTTGATACGAGGCCGTTTGTTGCTCCAGAAACGCGAACGTCTCTGCTTGCTCACCTTGAGTCGGCAAGCGACCGACGGCAGACAAGTATCCTTGCTTCACGGCTTCAGTGAGTGACTTATCAGCGATCGGCAGCAAACGCCTGGCGAAGTTCTGCGCGTAACCACGGACATTCGGATTGTTCAGAAACATCAACGCCTGCGGTGCGATCGTCGTGCTGGGGCGTTCGCCCACACTGACGAGCGGCTCCGGGGAATCAAAGAGCTGCATCATCGGAATCAGTCGGCTGCGCTTCACCATGAAGTAAATGCTGCGGCGCTTCTGCGTTTCTTCGAGTGTTCCCGGCCCGAACATCGTCACATCGAGCGACCCGCTGACCGCCAGCATCGCATCGCGAATGACCTCCGCTTCGAGCCGCCGCGGCGAACGTCGCCAGTGATATTGGTTCTGTGGATCGAGCTTCGATTTGCTTGCGTCGAACGCCGTGCTCTGCTGATACGTCGCGCTGAGCATGATCAGCTTGTGCATCGCCTTCAGCCGCCAACCGGCTCCCGCTTCAGGACTGAGCGAACCAACGAGCGTTCCCTCTTTCGCCGGAGCCATCAACGTCGCGGCGAGCCAGTCGAGCAACTCTGGATGCGTCGGTCGCTGTCCCATTGCACCGAAATCATTCGGCGTCCCGACGATGCCGACATGGAAATGATGTTGCCACAACCGATTCGCCATCACGCGCGCCAGCAGTTGTCCCGGCCCTTGTTTCGTATCGGTGAGCCAGTTCGCCAGCGAACGACGTCGGTACGAAGTCTTTGATCCGGCAGGCGGCACTTCGATCCACGTCTTCTCTCGCTCCGGCGAATTCATCAGCACTTGCAAGAAACCTTGAGCCGCGACGTCCACTTTTTGAACTGTGTCGCCGCGATAGAGGAAATGCGTCTGCTCGAAGAAGTCGGCCCCCTGCGTGTGATGCCGGATCGGCTTCACTCCTTCGCTGCAAACCATGACCTTCGCGAGCTTCGGCTGCGGAGCCTTCGCCAAACTTTCTTGCACCGCTTGATTGAGTCTCTTCCAGTCGGCATCGAGATGCTTGAACCAATTCAGCAGCGTTTTCGTTTGCTCCGCCGAACGCTTGTCGGCAGCCAGCGCGAGCAACTCCGGAATCCCAGCCGTCTGAGCATCGCCGTCCAAACTGATTGGGCCGGGAACGGTCGTGATCGACAAGCGAGGTCGGCCAATGTTGTGTCGATTGTTGCCGTTGAAAGACAGCGTGATCGTCAACACGCTGCCGCCTGCAGAACCGACCGGCGCTTCCGGCTCGAACACCGCTGCGTGATCTTGTCCGAACTTCGGATCGAGTGCCCAGCCGGATTTCTTATCGCCGTCAATCGCCAACTTCACTGCGAGATGCGGGCCTTGTTCGTAAGTCGCGATCGCGTTGATCAGCTTGATCTCTTTCACCTGCTTCGCATCCGCTTTCGGAGCGAGCGTCACTTTGACATCGGTCAGATCAATGTTGCCGTTCTCCGCGCGACCGGGACCGCTCTTGGCCATGCTCGGATGCGCGAGTGCTTCCAAGCGAACTGCCGTGATGCCGGTGACGTCGGTGTTCGCGACGAACGTGTAAGTCTCGAAGTCCGGATTCGTTCCCGTCGCGAGCACCGAACCGTCCTCTTGCTTCGTGAGCGTTGCTCCGCCAGCGGACTTCATCTCGGCAAAATCGAGAATCATCCACTTCGCTTTGATCTGCGATTTCCCTTCGGCTCGCAGCGCAACTTCGGCTTTCTCCCAATCGGAGAATCGTTTCGCGAGCGACTCGCTTTCAAACTTCGTCAGCGACTCCGCGATCGGCGCGTGAACGATATCGAACGCGGCCTTCTCCTTTTTGTACGTCGCGGGATCGAGGTCGAGATCAATTTCACTCCGCACCGTCGTCGTGAACGTGGCCGTCATCCGGTAGTAGTCAGCCGCCGGAAACGGATCGAACTTGTGGTCGTGACAGCGAGCGCAGCCGACCGTCAGGCCCAAGAACGCTCCGGTCGTTGTCGAGGTCATGTCGTCGAGCGCGTCGTATCGAGTTCGTTCCACTTCGTTCGCGGTGATCTGCGTTGGGAACACACCCGCGCCCAAGAACCCGGTCGCCATTTGCGCGAGCGGGGTATCCGGAGCAAATTCATCACCCGCGAGCTGCCACTTCACGAACTGGTCGTAAGGCATGTCTTGATTGAACGCTTGAATGACGAAGTCGCGGAAGTAATACGCAAACGGACGGTCGTAGTCCTGCTCAAAGCCGTGACTCTCGGCAAAGCGTGCGACGTCCAACCAATGTCGTCCCCAACGCTCGCCGTAATGCGGCGACGCCAGCAACTTGTCAATCACTTTTTCAAACGCATTCGGAGCCGGATCGTTCGCGAACGATTCAATGTCGGCGGGTTCCGGCGGCAGGCCGATCAAATCGAAATACGCGCGGCGAATGAGCGTCCGACGATCAACGACTGGATTCGGCGATAAACCCTTCTCTTTCAACTTCGCGCTGACGAACTGGTCGATCGGCGATCGCGCCCACTTCGCCGAGTCCCCATCAACGTTCGGCGGAGCAACCACTTTCAACGGCTGAAACGCCCAAAAAGCCCGATCGTCCGCAGAAATCTCGCGGCGAATCCAAGCCTTCGGGTCTTTGATGTCATCCTTCAACGACTTGTCATACGGAGCACCCAAGTCAATCCAACGAGCGATCGCCGCGATGTGCAAATCCGACAGCTTCGCGCCGTCTGCCGGCATGTGCGGTTCTTCTTCTTGCTTGATCAACTTCATAAGCAAGCTCTCTTTCGACTTGCCCACGATCGCGACGATTCCCGTTTCGCCCCCTTTCAACAACGCCTCGCGAGTTGTGAGATCGAACTTTCCTTCGACCTTCTCGCCGCCATGACACTTCACGCAGCGGCCAACCAGAACTTGTCGCACCTCTTTGCGAAACAGTTCCAACCCCGCCGCTCGATCCTTCGCGTGAGCCGGATCAACGGCGGTGTCAGCGGCATTAGGTTTCGCAACCGGCTGATCAGCAGCGAGAATCAACGCGGCACCCACAAAAACGGCAACCGTTGTGGCCAGAGCAGCAAAGCAGTTCAGCCAGTGAGACCGAAATGTCATAGCGGGAATCCTTGCGAAGCATCACAGGTGGGACATCGGCCAAAGAGATTATGAACAATCTCTCCAACCCCGGAGCAAGAGGCCGCCAATCTAACGGCATCAAACAGTGCCGCCAAGAAGTGCATCATCCATCATCAGCCCCTTTTCAAAGACCAAAATTGCATTGCTTCAACGCATCGCACAGCAGGTCGATCTGCTCGCGCGTGTTGTAGAGGTAACACGAAACGCGGATCAGCCGCTCGCCGCGCCAATGCACGATCGGGACTTCGATGTTGAACTTCTCCCACAAAGTGTTTTGCAGTTGATCTCGAATTCCCTGTCGAGGAACCGGTTCGCCTGTGGATGGCAGCGGCAGCGCGATCATCGAGCCGTACCATTCGCGGCTGTCGGGAGTCGGCGGTTCCAGCCCCGTGAGTTCGATGATCCGCTGCCGCGCGTAACAAACTAATCCGTGCGTCTGCTGTCGAAACTCCTCGATACCGAATCGTTCCAGAAATTCGATCGCCGTCGGAATCGCCAAGAACGCCGCCGGATCGCGCGTCCCCAGCCAACGAAACTCATCCTGCCAATGAGCCGGTCGTCCGGACAAACTGCCGCCCCAGCTCATCACCGGCGGAGTGAGTTGTTGCTGTCGTTTCTTGGCGACGTACAAGCAGCCGCTGCCGAACGGCGCGCTCAACCATTTGTGGCCACTCGCGCAATAAAAGTCGCAACCCAATTTCTTGAGGTTCAGAGGCACCATCGCCAGTGCGTGCGGCCCATCGACGCAAACGGGGACGCCGAGTTTCGCCGCTGCGCGACACATAGCCTCGACCGGAAAGATCACCGCCGTTGGCGACGTGATGTGGCTGGCGATGATTAACCTCGTCCGCTCCGTCACAGCATTCATCACCGCCGCGACTTGCTCGTCAACATTCGTCACCGGGCGAGGCATCTGCTGAATCACGATCCGCGCGCCGACACGATCCGCCGCACGCCGCCAAATCCGCATCACCGCGCCGTACTCTTGATCGGTGAAGAGAATCTCATCGCCCGTCTTGAGCGAAACCGACACACTCTCCGCAACAATGTTCATCGCGACGGTCGCGTTGTCGCAGAACAGCAGATCGTTCCCGCTCGCTCCGATGAACTGACCGAGCTTCTCCGCCGCGTCATCCAACGCGGTTTCCATCTGCCGCAAGAAAAAATCCATCGGCTGCGACTCCAACCGCTCCGACCACGCTTGCCGAGCCTCACGTACACACCGAGGCGACGGCCCGAACGATCCGTGGTTGAGATACGTAACGCCAGCCGGGATTGACCATTCATTCGAGAGATCACCATTGATCAACGGCGGAGAAGCAATCGTCATGCAGAACTCATTTCAGATGTTTGAAAAACGTACGTCAGGCTTTTCCGCCTGGCCAGGTGCTTGCAATAACGTCACTCGCGCACCAGTCAGCCAGGAAAGGCTGACCTACAATTTGTGACGCAAAAAATGAGTGCCGCAGTTCGGAAGTGATGATTCACTGGAAAAGTTTTAACGGCCAATCTTTGTTCGCCTCCGTGTCTTCCGTGCGATCCGTGTCCAATTCTCGGTCGGTTCCAAGAGATTAGACACGGACCGCACGGAAGACACGGAAACGGGGACTGGATTGCAGCGGAATCCAGTCCCCGTGATAGGTCATTGACAAAATACGGGACTAGCCGACGTCATCAAGTTGCAGGATGATCCGTAGCGTCCCGTTCTCACGCAACGCTATCAGGAGTCCGCTATGAATCTTTCCGAACTCAGTCTCTCCGACCTGATCACCGAATATCTCTGCGGCCCGCAGTTGCTCCGCGATGCCGTCGCAGGGATGACCGTTGCGGAGGCAGTTGCTCGACCTGTCGCTGGCAAATGGAGCACGCTCGAAGTCGTCGCACATCTCGCTGACTTTGAACCGGTTTATGCCGATCGCATGAAACGCACGTTGGCTGAAGACGAGCCGACACTCTTCGGTGGAGACCCCGATAAGTTCGCCGCGCGACTCGCCTATCACGATCGAGACCTCGAAAGTGAATTGATGTTGATCGAAGTTGTCCGCCAGCAAATGGCAACAATTTTGCGAACAGTTCCCGTAGCCGACTTCCAAAGAGTCGGTCGTCACAGCGAAGCTGGGCCGCTCACCTTGCGAACATTTTTAGAACGCATCACCGGCCACATTCCGCATCACATCCCGTTCATTGCCGAGAAACGCCAAGTGCTTGCCGGACCCAATTCCGGTCAGTGATTTGGTGCTCTTCATCCGCAGTCCGGCCCTGCCATCCGCAGGAAATTCTTGAAATGGATTTCTTCCTGCGGATAGCAAAGCCGGACTGCGGATGAAACGGCAAAGGTGTCGTGTTCAGGAATGCGGTCGCTGTGGCAACGATTGTCTGGACATCGCGCGAGTCGAGGAGCCTGATATGCGAAAACGACAACACTGGTCCGTGAGTGTAATTCGAGCATTCGTCGTCCTCGTCGCAGTCGCGTCGCTCATCGCACCGTCCTTCGCGGCAGACAAACCCAAAGGAGCAGCGACGACGCGACCGGTTGTTGATCAAGTCGCCGTGCGCGGTGGGCCGAAGTTGCGCGGGATGCTGTTTGCTCAACGAGCCGACAAGTCGGTCACGTTGCTGGTTTCGGCCAAATGGCTGAAAGGGACGAACGCAGAATGGCTCGCGACGCAGAAACGCAAAACGCTTGATGACCATTCGCTGGCGCTGCAACAGGCCGTTGAGCGACTTGATCGCGAGCTGGCAGTCGAGCATCCGGACGCACTGCGGGCGTTCCTCAAGCAACAGCGTGACGAGACTCAAGAAGACCTCGACAACGTCGAGAAGTTCGAACCCGAATTCGTGTGGATCACGCTTACCGCACGTGAGGTCGAACGAGTCGAACCGGCAACTGCGGAGCGTCGTCAACTGCTGGCGTGGGCGTGGACCGAAAAGCTCGACCGCGCGGAAACTCGTGACGCTGATGATCTGCAAAAGGAATTGAAAGCTCGCGCAGTCGAACCGGTTTCGTGGCCGCTGTCATTCGTCGAACGACTTCCAGCGCGCGACCAAACCGACGATGAGTGGTCCGCTCGGCTCGCGATCGCCGACTACTCGATGAGCACGCCGTTGGACTTTCAAGGAACGAACGACGTACTCGTCCGCGCGGGTCGAGACATTCAAGCGGACCTCGCACCGTTGCTCGTCAACATGCTCCGTAAGCAACTGCAATCACAACTCGGCGACTTGTTCGGCGAGCCGCGTACGGCTGTTCCGAAGAACAACAAAGCGGCTCTGACCGAGTCACTCAAAACGGCGATCCAAGCGGCTGACGTGGAGAAACATCGCAGCTTCCGAGCAACTCGAATGCAGCAATCCGAAGACATTTCTGCCGTGACCGTGACGACACAGTTCGTCGCGCGCATGTCGGATGGATCGTGGGAGGTTGTGTTCCAACACGCGGAACGCACCGATGCCAAACAAGCTCGCCCGGATTTGGAAAAGCGAATTCAACAAGACCCGCAAGTGAAGAAGGCGTTTGATCTGACTCGCCAACTCGGCGGAGCGGCAGACGAACAAATTCAACAAGCGATCCGCTTCGGCGCCGCGACGATGACTGCTCAATCAACGTGCGACCGCGAGTTCGCCTCATTCCGCGACCGATACCTCAAATCGCTCACCAAGCCGCCACTCAACATCAACGCGAAGCCGTAGAGTTTTCAACGCAAAGAACGCGAAGGAATTATTTTGAACGACCGTTGTTCTGAATTTCTTTGTGGCTCTTTGCGCCTTTGCGTTGAAAATTCTGCTGCGAAAGAACCTCAGCTTCCTTCACCCGCTCCGGTCATGCGACCGATCCAGGCTCCGGTGCCGATATCTTTGATGCGGTCGCCAACCGATTGGCCCTCTTCGCCATCGACTCGCTGGCCGCCGAATGTCGAGAGCCAGAACTCAGCCGTGATGACCACGAACAGCAAGTAGATCAGCGGACGCCAGACTTCGTGTTCTTGGCCGATCGAGCCGTGAAGTTGTTGAGTTTCTGCAGAAGCGTCAATGACTTGCAGCTCGACGTTGGGCAACAACTCTTTCAATTGCGGCTCGTCGATCAGCGTGAAGTTGGATTCTTCTTTGGACAAGTTCACCGCAAACGCGAGCGATTCAAACTTCGGTTGTTCGATCCGACCACCACGCACATCGACCGCATAAAAACCTTTCTCTGCCGTTTGTGTGAACGCTCCGACTTGGCGATTGACCGATTTCTCAAACGTGACCGCCAAACGATGGCCGGAAACGTCAGTCACTTCCGCCTGCAAGTTCGGCCACGTCTTCGCGACCGAAATTTCTGCGACACCGTTCGCCGGAACAACCGACGGCCCTTCGACACCACCACGTTGTCGGACATGACTGATCAGTCGCAATACCAGCGGCACAAACTCCGGCTTCAACGGCAGGTTGCCCCACTTCGAGGTCATCGGGAATGCGGCCAACACAACGCGACCGTCTCCGAAGCGGCTCTCCACCAACGCGGCGGTTCCGTTGGAAAATTCAATCAACGGCCATGTGCTGCCGCGCTCTTCGGGCAGCTTCAACGGGAAGCGGCGATAGACCAAGACCTTCGTCAGATACCGTGCGTCACGATTCTCAAACACCGACAGCACCGGATGCGCGAAGTCAATCGCGGCGAAGCGTTCAAACGTCGCCGAATCGTTGATGTCACCAGCGGCCGGCAGCAATTGAGCGGCAGTCAGAAATTGATCGGTCGTGCCGGGGACTGCGAAGAACGGCTTGTTGTAGCGATCTGGATTCACTTGATCGCCCGGCAGAATCATCAACCCGCCGCCGCGAGTCGCATGATCGCGCAGCAACGCAAACTGCTGATCGTTGAGCTTGCCACAGTTGGCCAAGATGACGACCGACGCATCCTTGAGTGTCTCGGCATTCACTTTGTCTTCCGTCAGTTCGGCAATGTCCAACGACTTGACAAACCGCCGATCGGCTTCGGTTGTGAGCGGCGAAGCGGCAGGTTGCCCTTTCCCTTTGGCTGTTGCTTTCTTCGGGTCAAAATCTTCCGCTGGACGCTCAGCAGCCGTGAGTGCCGTTCGCAAATAAAGAGCTTCGTTATCGAACGGATCAGCCGCCGGATTGCCGTTGACGATCACCACTCGAATTTGCGGCTCCACGGTCAGCGTGAAAAGAAAAGCGTCATCATCCGGAAAGCGATCGGCTGAAATTTCGAAGCGGCCACGAATCACTCCCGGCTCTTGCGGGACGAACAAGAAGTTGGCGTTCGCCGTTTCGCTCGGCTTGAGCGTCAGACTTTTGCGGCCGATTTCTTTTTCGTCGATGAACAGGCTGACGACGACATCTTCCGGCTGCGTCTTCGAGTAATTGACGACTCGCGTTTTCAGCGGTAGCGGCAGACCAGCGATTGCTCGATGTTGCTCAGGGACTTCGCCCACGACGGCTCGGTTCGGAATCTCACCCTGCTTCGTGCCGACATCAATTACAAAAAACTTCGTTCCCGCAGGCATCATGCCGTCAGCCGGTTGCTCCTTGAGTTCTCGCCAGCCGCTGGCTTGTGAGTCGGTGAAGAAATAAACCCACGGCTTGACTGCGTTCGGTGAATTGCCACCGAAGAGCTGAGTGAATGTCGCAAACAAATTCGCTCGTGAAGGACTCGTCTTCATCGCTGCGACACGTTGCTTGAGCGAATCGGTATCGGCCGTGACTCGCGTGACGATTTCTTCCGGCTTCGCGGCGACTCGCACAACGGTCACTCGATCATCGCGACCGAGCTTATCCACAACCGCCGACGTTGCTGTCTTCGCTCGATCAAACGCTGACACGCCGTCCGTTACCGCGTTCATGCTGGCCGAGCAATCGACCAACAAAAAAACGTCACGACCGCCACCCGATCCGAACATCGTTTCCCAGTGCCGGACCATCGGCCGCGCACACGCGAGAATCAGCATCAGCAAGAACAACGTCCGCAGGAACGCAATCAATGCGTCCATAAACTTCATCTGCCGCCGCTGCTGAATGTAGCTATCAAACAAGAATCGAAACGTGCTTAATTCGACCGTTCGCAAGCGATGCAACGTCAACAAGTGCAACAACACCGGCACAGCCGCCAGCGGTATGAACCACGCAAACAGGCTGAAGTGCAGCAATTCCATGTGGTCAATTCCTGACGTTGGAAAATTCAAACGGTGAGATCAAACAATCGCAGGCGATGCAGTAAACAACAGCCATTCGCCGCTCATTGAGGGATCGCAGTATCCGGCTGCGTCAGGACAAACGCAAGTTGCCGCGCATCTCGTGCGTTACTTCGAATCAGTGGACAAACTACTTTTGTGATCCATCGCAATCGTCCACGTTACCGCTCCTTCATCCGCAGTCCGGCTTTGCTATCCGTAGGAAGGTCGCGATCGTTTTTCCAGCGGATAGCAAAGCCGGACTGCGGATGTGGCCCACGGAATCGGCTGAGTCACACGGGCATTTTTCTGTGACTCAAAGACGAGCCCGCTGCGTCGCATCTCTCCAGTGAGATAAAACCCGTTGAGAGACTCGTCCGGTTGCAGTGACTCGCAGCCGCCGAGCCGTTGGCCCGACGACGGTCAATTCGATTTGCAGTCGATCACGCGGCAAGACTGACTCGACGCGATCCGCCCATTCGACGAAGCAGACGCCGTCACCGCCGAAGTATTCCTCAACACCCAGATCCGCAAATGCGGAGGCGTCACGCAAGCGGTACGTGTCAAAGTGATAGACCGGAATGCGGCTGTCGTATTCCTGAATCAACACGAACGTCGGACTATTGACCGAAGTCGGATCGGCTCCCAAAGCGGTCGCCGTCGCGCGCACGAGACGTGTCTTGCCGGCCCCCAGCGGACCAATCAAGCCGACGACCAAGCCCGGTTCGACAACCGACGCCAGCAACGCTCCCAATGCGTCGGTGTCCGACTCGCTGTCGGCACGAAGTTCAAGAACAGACTCCGGCGTCGCATCGGCCGATGGCATCGCGATTCCCTTTCTTGAGACCACACCCCTGAGACCACAACGCATCTTCCTCATTCCGGTCCCCTCTCCCCCACATCGGGGGAGAGGGTTAGGGAGAGGGGGCGAACGGAACCAACGCCCCCATTCGCAACGTAATCTCTTCCAAGACAGATCACGTTCACCGGGCCGACTACGCCAAGATCTCTTTCACGACGTGCCCAAACACGTCGGTCAGCCGCATGTCTCGTCCGCTGAAACGGAAGGTCTGCTTGGTGTGATCGACGCCGAGCAGGTGCAACATCGTCGCGTGCAGGTCGTGCATTTCCAGACGATCTTCGACGACCTTGTAGCCGTACTCGTCGGTCGCTCCGTAGACGGTGCCCCCCTTGATGCCGCCCCCCGCCATCCAGATCGTGTAGCCGAATGGATTGTGATCGCGGCCGTCGCTCCCTTGTGCGAACGGAGTGCGACCGAATTCGCCCGCCCACACGATGAGCGTGCTGTCGAGCAATCCACGTTGAGCCAGATCCGCCAGCAGTGCGGCAATCGGTTGATCGACCGACAGCGCGTTCTTGCTGTGTCCATCTTTCAAACCGCCGTGCTGATCCCAGCGATCGCCGTTGCCTCCCGGACAAGTCAGTTCGATGAAACGCACGCCCCGTTCGACCAGCCGCCGAGCCAACAAACAGATGCGGCCGAACGTCCGCGTGTTGCCGAATTCCGCTTGCAGGCCATACGCCTTCTGAGTCGCCTCGGTCTCGTTCGACAAGTCCATGAGCTTGGGCACCGCCATCTGCATCCGCGCGGCGAGTTCATAGTTCGCAATCGCCGATTCGAGCGCATCGACCGGCCCGGTCTGTTCCAGCAGCTTCCGGTCGAGCCGCCGCATCAAGTCGAGCTTCCGTTGTTGCAACTCAGCGGTCGGCTCGGCCCGTTTGATGTTGGACACCGGCGGATCGCTCGCCCCAAACACGCTGGCTTGAAAGCTCGCTGGCAAGAAGCCGCTGTTGAAATTGTCCATGCCGCCTGGCGGAATCAGCCCGCCGTTCAAGACGACGAAGCCCGGCAAGTCTTGGCACTCGCTGCCGAGCCCATAGCCGACCCACGCCCCCATGCTCGGCCGGCCTTGCTGACCGTGGCCGGTGTGCAGGAAGTAGTTCGCGTTCGTGTGCTCCGGAAACTGCGACGTCAGCGATCTCACGACCGCCAACTTATCAACGTGCTCCCCGATCAAGGGAAACAAATCGCTGACCGGAATGCCGCTCTGCCCGTATTGCTTGAACTTCCACGGGCTGGCCAACGTGTTGCCGATGTTGTTGAACTGCGTCTTCTCGATCTTCAGTCCGAACGGTTTTCCGTTCTCTTTGTCGAGCCGCGTTTTCGGATCAAATGAGTCGACCTGCGAAACGCCTCCATCCATGTAGAGAAAAATGACCGACTTGGCTTTCGCATCGAAATGTGGTTTTCGCGCGGCAAACGGATTCTTCTCGCTCGACGAAACCGCCTCGGCCCCGAAGGACGCATCGCCAAGCAACGAGGCCAACGCAACAGCCCCGAAGCCAGTCGAACAAGTCGTCAACATCTTCCGCCGAGTTACCGGCGGTGAAACAAATTGTTGGCAGTGATGGCTCATGGCATTGAGTTTCCTAATTTCAACTCACGGTATTCACCCGGTTGAATGGACGCGACCGCGTCGGCAATTTTGGTTGTCATAGTTTGAAGAATCTTCCAGTTATTGGTGGGCAGTTCCAGGATCGCGACTCTTCGTTCAGAAAGATTCTATTGATACCGCAGGTTCTTGTCGGACGTGATGAACACGTCGATGCCACCGGCCTCGGCCACCGCTAACAGATCACCGTTCTTCAATTGCCCCCAGCCCTTGTCTTGAGCACGCCAGACTTGATGTTGCGAGAGGAAATTCCGCAGTGGTCGTGGAACGCAGGTGTCGAACAAGAGTGTCTTCATGCCGCCGGCTTCACGAATTGCTGTTTGGAGTATTCAAGCACGGCTACCGCCTGTTCTCGGGTCACTTCTGGGAAGCAGTCGAGAAACTCATCGAGGCTTAATCCAGATTCCAAGTTGTTGAACAATGCATCCACAGGGCAGCGAGTCCCCGCGAAACACGGTGCGCCACTCATCCGTTCGGGATCAACCCAGACCGGCAAATCTGGAGGAAACATCGTCGAATTCTTCAGCATCATCTTTCTCCGAGCATCACCAGAAAACACACACCCAATGTGGTTTACTTCACGAACACGAACTCTTTGACATTGAACAACACATGGCAGAGGTCGGTCCAGACTTGAGCCTGTTTGGGCCAGACGTCTGCGGCGAGGTTGTACGACTTCGCTTGTTCTTGCAGGAACGCGAGCGCCTCCGCTTGTTCGACGGTGCTCGGCGAGCGGGTGAAGGCGTCGAGGTACATCCGTTCGATGCGTTGCTCCGGCGTGAGGTCGGGTTGCTCCTTCAGCACTCGTTCGGCCCAGCGTTTCGACATGTCGAGCACGAACGGGTCGTTCAATAGGATCAGCGCTTGGGCCGGGACGTTCGAGACGTTGCGGCGGCCGATCGCCGTGAACGGGATCGGCGTGTCGAACGCGAGCATCATCGGCGACAGGAAATTGCGATTGATCGAGATGTAGATGCTGCGTCGTCCGTCGCCGTCGAGCGGCCCGCTGTTGCCGGGTCGACCTCGACCTTGCATGAACGCGGTCAGGTGGACGGGGACCGGCGGGCCGAGAGTCTTGCGATCCAACCGACCGGCGATGAGCAGCATTGAGTCACGAATCGCTTCCCCTTCGAGACGATGGATCGGAGCGCGGTGCAGCCACAGATTCTGCGGATCAAGTTCGTTGGCCTTCGCTGCGACCGTCAGCGATGACGGTTCGCTCGACTGCTGCCAGGTGTGCGTCAGCACGATACGGCGAATGAGCCGCTTCAGCGACCAACCGTCCGCGACGAACGTCTCAGCGAGATGATCGAGCAACTCCGGATGAGTCGGCTCCTTGCCGAGCACGCCGAAGTTATCGACCGACTCGACGATTCCTCGGCCGAACAAGTGATGCCATACACGGTTCACGGCGACTCGCGGCACGAACGGATTGATTTTGGGGTCGATCATCCGCAGCGCGAACTGCAACCGACCGCTGCCGTCCATCTCACTCAGCGGCGGCGTGGCGAGACCACCGAGCGCTTCGAGATCACGTCGTGCGGCAATGGGGCCGAGATTTTTGTGGCTGCCACGAATGAAGACGTTCTCATCGATACCGTTGCCATCACAGATCGCAATCGAGCGCATCGGATCGGGAATCGTAACGTCAGGCTCAGGCGAGCGGGACGGCGTCAGCCCTCCGGTTTGGTCGACAAGGTGAGTCAGGACTTTCGCCAATTTTTCAACCGATTCAATCGACGCATCGGCTAACAGCTTCGCTTGGTTCGGATGTGGAACCGCGATCGGTTCCGGCCCGCCATTCGTGAAGCGGATTTCGTCGCAGGCGATCCAGCCGTCGCCGTCATCGATCAGTTCGATATAGGCTCGGCGGCCGAGATGGTTTTGCAGATCACCCGCTTCGCGATGCCAGATCCATTTGCCGTCAGTGTTGATCTCAAACATCGTCCCGCCGAACAGCAGGCCGCTGAAATCCATCATCTGATAGCCGTCGAGGACCAATCGTATGCGCGCGTTCTTTCCGGCGACTCGATACAGAATTTGTGGCTGCGTGATCGTGAATGTCGGCGACCGCAACACACCGCGCAGTCGAGGATGCAGTTCGCCGCTGTGAGCGATGCCGCTGGCATTCGGTTGGTCGCCGAAGCTCCAGCCGGTGGCGAACCAGGTTGAGGGCTGAGGGTTGAGGGTTGAGGGCTTGGGATTTGAGAGTTCAGATTTTTGATTTGAACTCTGCTCCCCGCCATTCTGCAAATCCACGAACTTCACGGACGAGAAGTCCGCGAACAGGTCGGACTTCGCAGAGGTTTCTTCCGCACGCTTTTGTTCGGCGGCAACTCGTTCGGCCAGTTGGTGCTTCTTGGCGGCGAACTTTTCTTTCTCACTCGCGTCAGCGGGAAGTTGAGCGAATTCGTGCCACAGCCACAGCGGGTGAGCGGGGGATTTGACGGCGTCCGACTGAAGCTCGCTGACCCAGCGATACAGCGTGTTCAAATCCAGCTTTCGTTCGCGGGCGACAATCTCAACCGGCCGCCGCGTCGTGAGCCCCTTAGCGTTTGAGAACACGATCTGATCCAGGTTGATATGTCCCCAGCCACCTTTGTGATCGTCAATGACTTCTAGCACCGCCTCTTTGCCGAGCCATTGCGTCACATCCCATGCGGCTGGTTCGAGCCGTTCATCGTTCTTGCCGGTTGCAGTCTGCACAACCTGGCCGCCGACCTTCAGATTGAAACAGGTCTTGCCGGTGTGATTACCACCGCCGATCAA
>JAYUFI010000415.1:0-2066 GCA_043738805.1 Planctomycetaceae bacterium
GGGGCAGGGAACGATCTGTTCTTGCGATTTAACAACCCTGCGGCTACCAAAGATGTCATCACCGATGCAACTGCTCATAAGGACGTCATCGTTGACCCATCGACAATCCCTTAGCCCCCGTTCGGATCGAGATTGGCCACAGAGCAATCTCTGTGCTTGATGGTCTACTGGTCAAAAAACACGAAGAGCCCCATTTTCCGCTGGAAGATGGGGCTCTTTTCGTTGTAACGCTACGTAGCCATCACGCTCCGCGTGATGAGCCGGTCGCTTCTGTAAGCGTTGGTGAGCAATCGGCTCGTCACGCGGAGCGTGACGGCTACGTAGCGAACATAGTCCACTATTTCTGCGACGTTGCTTGTGCGGCTTGCGACGCGATGCCGATGCCGGACAAGTCCGCAACTCGCAGTTGGAACTCGTAGCGCTGAGCCCAATCTTCGGTTTGTTCGTTCTGGCAAATCTTCAGCAGGATCGTGTTCGCTCCCGGCTTGAGTTCGCCGCGAACTCGATATTGGTCGATCGCCATGCCGCGATGGTATTCGTCGCGGCCGAAAAGCAGCTTGCCGTTGAGCCACAGCTTCCAAGCGTTCGGCGTACCGAGCCGCAACTCCACCACGCGAGCCGCCGGGCTGTGAAATTCGGTCACGGCATACATCGTCGCTCCTTTGTGCGGAGCGACTTGCTTGGCGATGTTGAAGATGCCGTACTCGTGGTCGGTCTCGAACTTCTCCCAATGGACCTCTCCCTTTTGGCCCGGCAACGTCGCGGCCAAATCGAGCTTTTCTTCCGGCGAATAGACCGTATCGAAACCTTTGAACGCCACATTGTCGAACGGCCCGATCACGCGCCATTCGGTCAAAAAGCCGAAGTGCTTCTTGAGGTCAATCTCTTCTTTCAACTCTTTGAGTTGCTTGGCAATCATTTTGACTTGATCGTCGTCGGTCGCTCCAGACAGCGCCTTCTTGAACGCGGCTTTCGCAGCGTCGGTCTCTTTGTCTTTGAGCGACTTCTCGCCCGCTTCAATCAAGCGAGCAACGGCATCGCGGCGGAACTCAGGACTCGGATCAAGCAGCATTCCGGGAATCAGCCGATCGGGCGCGGCGGTATCGACGCTCGACAACAGCTCATACGCAAGCCGCCGTCCGCGTGGGTCTTGTTCTTTGTCGGTGATGAATTTCTCAAGCTCACTCTTCGGCAGCGACTGGCCCGACTTCTTCGCTCGATCGGCGATTGCTTCGACCGCGCTGCGCAGGAAGTTGGCCGCGAGCGGATTCGCATCAGTGAATGCCGTCAGCACAATCGGCAATGCGCCTGCACCCCGTTGAGACAGCTCATTGACTGCTTGACCGGCGGCGACGTTGCCTTGTCCTTCGCGACCAACCGCTTTGATGGTCTCTAGCAGCGTCTCGATTTCGGGCGTTGCGAAGGCATTTCCGCACACCGCCAGCATCGCGACCACAACCGCACCGATCATCCAACCTCGCATGGTCAACCTCGCCTCTGAAATGAAAGTTCCCGCGAATCGCCGTATCCATCACGACGATTTTCAATCCGCGCGGAATGGTATCGCAGACGGCTCAGAGAAAAAGTGTCCCGGCTGGCGAGCGCCAGCGTCTTACGCCAGAATTCGCCCGCCTGCCAAACGTCGCGTGAGATTGTCAAGAACGATCCTCGACCAACCCCACCGAGCTTGGCTCGGTGGCTCGCAGGCTTTTGCACTACACCGACCATGATCGCGAGTAACGGCGCTCGTAGTGCAAAAGCCCGGATCCACCGAGGCAAGCTCGGTGGGGAGAGTGAGGGCCAACGTGACAACAATAGTCCCACCTACAATTCCCACTTACTTCAACGACCTGCCTCAAGTATGCCTCTCACAGTCGCCATCATTGGAAATCCCAACACGGGCAAAAGTACGTTGTTCAATGCGCTGACCGGTCTGCAAGCGCGCGTCGGCAACTATCCGGGAGTGACCGTTGAAAAAAAGATCGGTCGCCTGAAAGGGATGACCGAAGAGATTGAACTGGTTGACCTGCCCGGCACATACAGTCTGTCGCCGCGATCATTGGACG
>JAYUFI010000416.1:0-2063 GCA_043738805.1 Planctomycetaceae bacterium
GCTCAGTGCTCCGCCAAAAAAAAAGCCGCAAACCTTTCAGGCTGCGGCTTTAAGAAGTGCCCCCAGTAGGACTCGAACCTACAACCTAATGATTAAGAGAAACCCGAAGCCAAGACAAACCCTGCGAAAATACGCATTTCGCCGTGCAAGAATAACACGAAGCGAGACATTTTCCACGCCATTACTGACTTCATTACTGACTGACCGGCCTACATTAGGATGCTGACGAGAGTTGCTCACGGAGCGCTTCGAGAAGTCGTTCGACATCCGCATTGGTCGCTCCCGGCTTGTTGAACGTAATCAGCACGTCGGCGGTGTCCGTGCGAAAACGACGCTGACGGGCTTGGAGTCCTGCTGATCGGCGATTGGAGCGACCTAGCGAACGCATCACGAATGCTTCAGTTTCGGTGGCGGTGAGCTTTGAGTCGCGAACGTGTTTCGCAAAGGCTGGTTGTTCGTCAGAGGGCAGCTTCGCGATGTTGTAAAGATGACGCATCGTGAGCGGCGAATCAGCCACGGACTGCTCGCGAACCAACTGCTGCACTTCGGGGACGACGCGGTCGTGGATGGCCAGGAACTTGCTGATTTCGCTCGTCGGCTTCCCCGTGAGTTCGGAGATACGCTTTTGCGAGAGAGCGAATTCATCGCGGAGCCGAGCGAGAGCGTCGGCGGTTTCTTCGGGACGCAGATCGGCACGCTGCCAGTTGTGGACGATTTGATCGACCAGCACGTCTTTCGAGTCTCCCTCTTGAATCCAACAGGGAAGCTCTTCAAGACCAAGCCGCTCGGCAGCGAGGAAGCGGCGGCCGCCGTCGATGACCATGTATTTGCTGGTCGCGATGTCCCAGCGAACCGTGAGAGGTTGCTTGATGCCGCGTGATTGGATCGACGCGGCGAGTTCACTTAGTTCCCGTTCATCGAAGATTCTTCGTGGCTGCTCTGGATCGGCGGTGAGTTGCTCGCGCCGAATCAAGTACGAGTTCGGTAAGCGACGGCGGCCGTGCTGATCCGGCGGGACAGCGGCTGGAGTTGGATCAAGCGACAACCCCGACCGGCTCCCGAACGCGCCCGCGGCGGCGGTCATCGCGGACTGCTCGGAGCCTTTCCGCGCGGCGTTCGAGTTCGACGAAGAATTCGCGGGCGACATGACTGGCATGGGAATGAGGGGAATGAAGATTAACGGGGATGCGATCCGTCACCGCTTGCTCGTAAGTTGAGAGATCGGGAATGACGGTTTCAAAAGCATCAGAGGCAAAGTGTTCCTGAAGTTGTTTCAAATACGCCGTCTGATACTTTCGCTTCCGCTTGAAACGATTCACGACGAAGCCGAGCAGCTTGAGGCCGGAGTGATATTGGTCGCGGACTTGCTCAAAGGTCTTGAGAATGTGCTGTGTGCCGAGGGCTCCCCATTGAGCGGCTTCCAAGGGGATCATCAGGAAATCCGATGCACACAGGGCCGCGTAGGTGATCAGCGAGATGTCAGCCGGGCAGTCCAGCAGGATGTAATCGTAGAACGCGGACAACTCGCGGAGTGGATCAACCAGTGATTCGACAAGACCGGACGACTTCCATTGTGCAGGATCAGTGATGTTGTATCGCTCCAACGAGAAACTCCCTGGAATCACGTCGATACAAGAGAACGCTGTCTTCCGCACCAACGCCGAGAGGTCGGCGTCGATTGCCGGATTGAAGAACGCATCGGTGCCGACACTTCCGTCGAAGTTCGGAAGCAAGCTGGTTGAGATGTTGCCTTGCTTGTCGAGGTCGAGCACGAGGCACTTGCGGTTCTGCTCTTGGCAGACGCCAGCAATCAGCCAGCAAGCGTGCGTCTTCCCCACTCCGCCCTTGAGGTTGAGTGATGTGATGACGGTGGCTCGACGCGCGGTTGGTTCAGGCACGGTAGCAAGACTACCACACTTCGCACGATTGCGCGATTGACGAACAAAGCGTTCTGTTGGCTGGTCAAGAAACTTTCTCGGAGAAACTTTCACGAACAGGACATCGTTTCTTTTCCGCGTCAATCAGCGCTTCGCGGCAATCGTGGTATCGTTCGTCATCGAAAT
>JAYUFI010000417.1:0-5460 GCA_043738805.1 Planctomycetaceae bacterium
CGGATTCTGTTGGCCGAAGACAGCATCCCGAATCAGAAGCTCGCGGTCGGTCTGCTGACGAAATGGGGGCATGCTGTCATCGTTGCGAACAACGGCCAAGAAGCGGTGCAACTCTGGTCGAACCCGCCGGAGCAAACACCGTTCGATGTCGTTTTGATGGACGTGCAGATGCCGGAAATGGACGGCTTCGAGGCGACCGCCGCGATCCGCGAACGGGAACAATCGCTGGGCCGGCATACGCCGATCGTGGCGATGACCGCGCACGCGATGAAAGGTGACCGCGAACAATGCCTCGCCAACGGCATGGACGGTTACGTGGCGAAACCGATTCGGCAACAAGAACTCGTCTCCGTGTTGCGAGAAACGGTGCTCGGCCACAAATCCGCAGACTCAACAAGTCGCCGAAGTTGTGAGACTTCCGATCGCAGTCTCACGACTTCGGCTCCCGCGAATTCAGAGACTTTAGCGAGCGTCCAAGGTCCAACGTTTCAACCCTTGAATTGGTCCAAGGCGATGGGCTTGGTCGGCGATGATCGCGAATTGCTCGGTTCCGTCATGGATGCGTTTCTCGAAGAAGGTCCGATGTTGCTCGAACGTATGCGCGTCGCATCGACGCAGAGTGACTGGCTCACGATGGCCAAAGCTTCGCATACATTGCAGGCGGCCTTACGACTAT
This sequence comes from Planctomycetaceae bacterium, assembly GCA_043738805.1. Lineage (GTDB taxonomy): Bacteria > Planctomycetota > Planctomycetia > Planctomycetales > Planctomycetaceae > SXKJ01. The sequence continues at coordinate 677 of JAYUFI010000417.1, forward strand.
TTGAGGGAGAAATCCTCGACTCGGCCAAGTTGGTCCAGGAAGCCTGCAAGCGAGGGAATCCTGGAGAATGTCTGCGGTTGTTTGCAAAGTTCAGCGCGGAGCTTGAGAATGGCTTCGCTGACGTTCGTCACTTTCTAAAAAGTCACTGAAGCTCCCCAAAAGGCAATTGAGCGATGCGTCCCTCCCAACACACCGTTCTGATCGTTGATGATTCCGCCGTTGACCGACGCTTGGCTTCAGGCCTGTTGGAAAAGGATGGCGGATTTCAAATTCTGCTCGCGACGAACGGTCGTGATGCGATCGACGTGCTCAGGCAGCAGCCGGTGGACCTCGTCCTGACTGATCTGCAAATGGATGAGATGGACGGCCTGCAACTCGTCGAAGCCATCCGCGCCGATTTCCCACTCACGCCGGTCATTCTCATGACCGCTCGCGGCAGCGAAGAGATCGCCGTGCAGGCTCTCGAAAAGGGAGCCGCCAGTTATGTTGCGAAACGCCGCTTGCCGCAAGAGCTCTTGGAGATCGTGCATCAAGTCATCGACTCGTCCGACGAAAACCGGACGCAGTCGCGCTTGATGCACCGCATGACGCGCAACGAGTTTTCGTTCGTGCTCAACAACGACCTCAGTATGGTGCATTCGCTGTGCAAGTATCTGCAACACACGTCGCGCTGCGTTCGTTTGACTGACGAAGTGGATCGCTTGCGAGTCGGTATCGCCGTTGAAGAAGCGATGCTCAACGCGCTGTATCATGGCAATCTTGAAGTGAGTTCGGACCTCAAAGAGAGCGATCCGAATCTCTTCGAGGAGACGGCTCGACAACGTTGCCAAGAAGAACCGTATCTCCACCGCCGCCTCTTCGTTGACGTCCGCCTCTCACGCGACGAAGCCCGATACGTCATCCGCGACGAAGGCCCCGGCTTTGATCCATCGAAGCTGCCGGACCCGTGCGATCTCGAAAACCTCGAGAAGCCCAGCGGCCGCGGTATCCTGCTGATGCGATCGTTCATGGATGAAATCAGCTTCAACGACCGAGGCAACCAAGTCACGCTCGTCAAACGCGGCACGACCGAAGAGTAGGTCCGTTTTTTTGTTGAGGGCTCAGTAGATTCTGAAGACGATGATCGAAGAGTTTTTGCCGAGCCCGGCAACTCAGAAAAAGCGTGTTGGACGCGGCCGGTGTACGAAGTCTTCCGCGTCGAAGCTGGAACCGATCCCGGAGCCGTAGAGAGTCAGTTCTGTTGAGCGCGTTTTGAAACACGCGTGCCTGCAGCGTGCGGTTAAACAACTCACTCGTAACCGTGTGAGGCACAACGCAGAAGCCCGGCTTTTCTGAAAAGCCGGGCTTCTGTTTTTGTAACGAGACTGCGACGTGCGACTACACGCGCGGGATCTCAAAACCTTGGCGTTGCTCGCGAGCGAAGAACTTCGCGGCTTGATCATCGCCGACGATCTTTTCCGCTTGCGGATCCCACTTGATGACTCGGCCCAGTCGCGCGGCGATGGCGGCGAGATGGCAGGTATTCATCATCTGCACATGGCTGAAGACGTCTGATACTGGCAGGCCACCTTCTTTGATGCAGCGATAGAAATTGTTCTTGTGACCTTCAAACGGTTTGCCTTTGTAGAGTTCGAGCAGGTCTTCGTCGGTGAATTTGCCTTCGTCCCATTTCTCGTCGATTGGCTGACCGGTGATCTTGCCGCGGTTCACGAACATGCGGCCTTTGGTTCCTTCAAAGAGGATGCCGTTGTCACCGCGGCTGGTGATGTTCATCTCGACGCCGCTGGCGAATTTGCACTTCACAGCGAAGTCGTGCGATGAGTTGTAGCAATCATCAACCGTCGTGTAGCCGTCCTTGTATTCGACCGGATGCTTCGCGTCGGTGCCGTCAATTTCGACCGGACCCATACCCGCTTTGTCGTGGCCGATGGCCCATGTCGCGATGTCGACATGGTGAGCCCCCCAGTCGGTGAACTTGCCGCCGGAGTACTCGTACCACCAACGGAATTGGTAGTGGCAGCGCTTGTCGATGAAATCAACCACCGGAGCTTGACCAAGCCAAGCGTTCCAATCGAGTTCCTTCGGCGGCTCACTCTTCGCAAACGGCCCGCCGACGTCACCGCCGTTGATGCCGACGGTAATTTTCTGAATGTCGCCGAGCAAACCCTTCTTGACCATGTTGACCGCTCGCAAGAAGAGACCTTTGTCGCTTCGCTGTTGCGTGCCGACGATGAAGATGCGGTCGGAGTACTTCTTGCAGGCATTGCGAATGAGTTGATTCTCTTCGAGTGTCAGCGTGAGTGGCTTCTGGCAGAAGACGTGCTTGCCCGCTTGTAACGCTTCAATCGCAATCTTCACGTGCCAGTGATCTGGCGTGACAACGCTGACCACGTCGATGTCATTCCGTTCGAGCACCTTGCGATAGTCGGCGTAGGCATCGGCTTTTCCTTTGCCGAGTTTGTCATCGTTCTTCGCTCGTTCGGCGTGCCGCGAATCGACATCGCAGACGGCGAGGATGTCACCGAAGTTTGCGTGACCGTGAGCATCGCCAGTTCCCATGCTGCCGACACCGATGCAGCCGATACGTGGCCGGTCATTCTTCTCCTGATTGGCGAACGCCTTCTGTGTCCACGGAAAATACTGGAGCGTACTGGCGGCGGCGACCGCCGTTGTGGTCTTCAAAAAATCGCGTCGAGTGGCGTGGTTGGTTCTCATCGACATCGAATCATTCCCTTCTTTCTGGTGTTCGCGGATATGGTAAACGGACAAGGGATTCTATGCGGAGCGCGCGAATCCTCCGAGCGTCAGCGGGGGTGACTTTTGGGAGTAATGAAGGGGTGACCGAGGTCGAAATCCGGCCGCTTGCGAAGTTGTTGGCGTCGAAACCGAGTGCCAAGTTGTTGGGGCAACGGCATTTCTGGTACGGGCGGGTGCGCCTCAGATCGGGTGACGATTGATCGAGACCGCTGTGGTCAATTTGCCGGTCGCGCGGTTTTGGAATTCGGGGATGAATGATTGCCAAAGCCATGCTCTGAGCTGGAATGTGTCCACTGCGGTTGACACGCGGCTTCTTCTCTGAGAATTTACCCAATGTTATGTGCGCACATAGTTTATAGATACTTAGTGATCCCAATTTTCGGCACCGGTCAGAGGATCGCTTTGGCTTGATCGGTCTTCCAATGGCCGCTTCAGCATCCATTTCGGGTGATGAGCGTCAGTTCAAACTCGGATCAAACTGCAATGTGGACTCGATTCGCTTGGCCTCTATGAATCGTCGCGTGGCATGATCGCGAAGAGGGTCTGCTCCAATTCGTTCAAAGCAACGAATTGCGCGTCGCAGCGCGTTCTTCGAGCGTCGGAAATGACCTTGAAGCCGAAACAACTCGGCCAAGTTCATCAAGTCGGTTCCAGCCCCTCGTTCGTCAAACATCAGACGATGAAGTCTCAGCGATTTACGCAGCCAGCGAGCTCCTTCTTCGAGCTCCCCTCGAGCGGCGGCCAGCAGACCGAGGTTCCCGCAATCGATGGCTTGAGCTTCCCAGGAACCGCGCCACTCTTCGATGGCCAATGCTCGCCGCCAGAGAGATTCCGCGAGGTCGAAGTTTCGTTGAGCAAACTCATCGCAGCCGCGTCCGGTCAAATCACACGCCAGCCGTGCAAGCTCGTCATCTTCGCGACCACGATCAACGGACGCGCGTCGAGACCACCAAGCGATCGACTGTTGTTGCCAAACCAACGCATTGACTGACTCGCCAGCTTCACGACAAGCAACCGCGAAATTCTGACAAACCACCTCCGCAAGTTCAGCGTCACATCGGTCCAATGCCGTCTGGTGCAGGCGACGGAGCTTAGCGATCGCAGTGGTCAATTGACCAGAATTGATGTCGCCACACGCGCTGCCAACCTCATTTGCCAATGCGGCTTTCTGATAAGCTCTGGCCAGCAGATCGTGCTGCTCTGCGAAGGTTGATGTTGGCACCGCTGCTGACGAAGCCACCCCGAAACTCGTTTGCGGTATCGGCTGTGGAAGGTCGAAATTGTTCGGCACTGTGTAACGCTCCCGCACTTGAGTGATGTTGAGAGCGAGCGTGCGTGGCGTTACGAGGCGGGAGGATAGCGATTTTTCTGACTGCGTCAATTTTAATGATTATGCCGGTTAGTGCGTCCTGGAGATACTTCGGCGTGACGATGCCTCACTCATTCAAAGTGCTGCCAATTCGGCAGCGCTTTCAGCATGAAACGGGGACATAAGCGGGCGATGGCAGCTTGTGTTCTGTGCTTCGTAATTGCAACTGACTGTCTCTTCAAGTGTTACGGAAAACGATCCATTTGGCCCGCGATTCGCTGCCAGCGGCGGAACCCCAAGCTGTCCTGTGCGCTCGGGTGCGATCCCGTTCGTCATGTTGTTTTTGAGACTGAGGAGACTCTGATGGCCAAGTCCGCCGTGAAGTCGAAGACGGAAAAACTGGTTCCTCTCGGGGACCGAGTGGTGTTGAAGCGTGCTGAGGCCGAGAAAACGACTCTCGGCGGCATCGTTCTGCCGGATTCGGCCACGGACAAGCCGCAACGCGGTGAGGTCTTGGCTGTCGGCGAGGGTTACGTTCGTCGTGACGGGACCAAGATCGCCTTGACCGTAAAGGCGGGCGACCTCGTGCTCTTCAGCTCTTATGCTGGCGACGAAATTAAGGTTGGCGACGAGACATATCTGTTGCTTCGTGAGAGCGACATTCTCGCGACATTCTAATTTGCATGTAGTGCGGGCGATTCGCCTGCGACGACTTCCA
>JAYUFI010000418.1:0-2059 GCA_043738805.1 Planctomycetaceae bacterium
CACGCTGAGCCGCAGGAAGGCATCCAACAGCAGCGGCGACAGCGTCAACTGATTCGCCTGATTGTCGAAGCCGTGCTCCGCTCGCAGATCTTTCGGAAAGGCTTTGACATCGCGCAAACCGGCCTTGGGATTCAGAGCCAGCGACGCGACACGCACCTTGTCCGGCATCTTCTTGGATGCGGGATGCAGGTAGTTGTCGTGCCGCGTCATCAGCTTTTCTGGCAGCTCGAAGACGTCGAGTTTCAACTGGAACAGATCTTTGACCGAGTTGTTGTATTGAAACCGATTCAGCCGGCGGATCTGTGATGGCGTCCGCTCCTTGCCGGAAGTCGCGTCGCGCAGCATCGTCTTCAACGTGGCCAGCAACCGAGTGCGAGCTTTCTCGTCCAACTGCGACTCACCTTCCGGCGGCATGTCGTTGGCATCAATGGCCTCGATCATCTTGTTGATGAGCACCGGCTGCGCGAGGAACTGAGCTGTCGTCATGATCGGGTTGAAATTGACGTCGCCGCTAACCTTCTCTCCGCCGTGGCATTTGAGGCAGTTTTTCGCAACCAGCGGATTCAGGAAGTCGACGACATCATCGGCGCGAGATTCCGTCGCAGCAATAGCCAACATGAGCGAGAGCAGCAGGTAGGACCGGGAGAGAACTTCTTTAAATCGCATTGACGATGGTTTCCTCAGCCGCAGGGCGCTAGCCCCGGTTTTCGAGTAACCGGACGCTAGCGCGTTCCGGCTAATCAAGATTACGTCCACAAATCGGAAACGACGCCCGTGCTGTCCGCGTATGAATCGATCTCCAATCCCATCAACTGCGCGACCGTCAGCCACAGGTTCGAATTCAGCGTGCCGCTTTTCATCTTGATGTGGCGACCTTGCTTGATCCGGCCTTGGGCCTTGCCGGCGATGATCATTGGCAGATCGTAGAACTGGTGCGTCGCTCCGTCGCCCAGGCCCGCGCCGTAGGTGATCAGCGAGTTGTCCAGCATGGTGCTGCCGTCGGACTCCTTGAGCTCCTTCATCCTCCGTAGCAGGTAAGCGTATTGTTGCATGTGGAAGATGTCGATCTTTTGCACGTCTTTGTAGCCGTCGCCTTTCTGATTGTGAGTCATATTGTGGTGCTGCACCGGCTTGTCGAAGACCCCTTCGTACATCAGCGTCGCATCCCAACGTTCGGGGCCGATCATAAACGTGCTGATGTTCGTGATCCCCATTTGAAAGGCCAGCAGCATCAAATCGGTTTGCAAGCGGATGTAGTCGCCGCGCGGCAGAACTTCGTTTTTCGGAATCGTCACGTCCACACTGGCCAAAAGCTTGCTCATCTTCTCGATGCGGATTTCGATGTCGCGAATCATTTCCATGAATCGGACCATCGTTTCCCGGTCATCGCGGGCCAGCTTGTTTGTCAGCGTCTTCGCATCCGCGAGGAGCAAGTCGGTGACATCGGCGACATGCTTTCGGTAACTGTCGCGCAGGAACAGACGGTCGTAGAGCTTCTGGGGATCGCGGATCGACGGGGCGATCTTGTCCGGGCCGTACCACGAGATATTGTCGAACTCGATCGGCTCTTTCCCGGCCGTGAAGCCGTTGCAACTGATTTCCAGCGTATTGAAGATCGTCGAACCGCCGACGGCATCGCCGATGACTTGGTCCAGCGTTCGCCCGTTGGGGTGCCGGACACCTTTCGCGGTCGCTTGCTCGGGCGACAGGCTCGTCAGGTAGCACGACGCGCCCTGAGCGTGAACGTCCTGGCCATTCTTGTAGGTCCGTTCCAGCCCCGTGATCAGCGTGACGTCGTCAACGTGGTCGGCCAGTGGTTGCATGGTTGAGGTCAACTCCAGCGGAGCGATCCCCGGCAGGTTGGCAATCCGCCGCTGTTCCTTCGTCTTGTCCGCATCGAATCCGCCGATGAAGCCCGGCAGTTCGGCGTTCTCTTCACCGGGGAAGAAACAACGGCGAACGATCCCGTTCGGGATGTACATGATGACCAGCTTCTTGCTCGGCTTCGCTGCGATCGTGGCGTTGTCATTCCCAACCGCCAGTGAGTGCAAGAACGGCA
>JAYUFI010000419.1:0-2051 GCA_043738805.1 Planctomycetaceae bacterium
GGGGAGTTTGTTCAATCAGATTCCGGCGCAGGATCTGGGACGCATCGTCGTGCGCGAGTTGCTCGATCGCACGAACCTTGATCCCGCGAATGTTGACGAACTGATCTGCGGCAACGTCGCCAGTCCCGTCGATGCCGCTAATGTCGGGCGGGTGATCGCGCTGCGAGCCGGAATTCCCCGAGACAAAATTGCTCACACCGTCAGCCGCAATTGTGCCAGCGGTTTTGAGTGCGTGACGCAGGCGGTGGATCGAGTCACGTCCGGCCGAGCGAAATGTGTGGTCGCGGTCGGCGTCGATTCGATGAGTCACATTCCGCTCTTTTATCCGAAACGATTCGCCGACAAGTTGATGAAGCTCGGCTCGGCTCGATCGGCGTTGCAGAAGCTGAAAGCGATCGCCTCGTTTCGGCTGGGCGATCTGACGCCGCAGATCGGCATCAAGTTGGGACTGACCGATCCGGTGACCGGCCTGATGATGGGAGACACGGCCGAGAAAATCGCTCGCGAGTTTGGCATTTGTCGTGAAGAACAAGATCAGTTCGCGCTGCGCAGCCATCAACTCGCTACCGCCGCGTGGAAGGACAATCGGCTCGCGTCCGAGGTCATGGCCTTCTATCCCGAAACGCGCGACGCGAAGCCGCTGACGCAAGATGTCGGCTTCCGAGCGGATCAGTCGTTCGAGGCGTTGCAAAAGCTGAAGCCGTATTTCGATCGCCGTTGGGGGAGCGTGACGATTGGGAATGCGTGCCAAGTGACGGACGGCGCGGCGGCGCTGCTGATCATGGAAGCGAGCAAAGCCCGCGAACTCGGCCTGACGCCGCTGGGTCGTATTCGGGACTACGCGTATGCTGGTTGCGATCCCGCGCGCATGGGTTTGGGGCCGGTCTTCGCCACGTCGCGCGTCTTGCAACAAACGGGTCTCAAGCTGAGCGACATGCAACTCGTGGAACTCAACGAGGCGTTCGCCGCTCAAGTGCTCGGCTGTCTGCGCGGGTTTGAATCAGCGACGTTCTGTGCCGCAAATGGCTGCGATGGCACAAAACTCGGAGCAGTCGATCTCGACCGGCTCAACGTCAACGGCGGGGCGATTGCGTTGGGACACCCCGTTGGAGCGACCGGCACTCGATTGATCCTGACGCTGCTGCACGAACTCCGCCGCCGAAATCTTTCACGCGGTTTGGCCACACTCTGCATCGGCGGCGGACAGGGCGGTGCGGTCGTGGTTGAGGCAGCATAAATGAAGAGAGACTTTGTGATTTCGTAGGACGGTTTTTCAAACCGTGCGTTTCATCTCGGACGGTTTGGAAAACCGTCCTACAAAATTGAATCACCTTCCCCCTGAATTGTTTTGAGGAGACATCATGGACCGTCGCCATTTTCTGAAAGCATCAGCCAGCACGTTGGCTTTGAGTTCGTTTCTACCCGTTCTGCCGGCAGCGTTCGCGGCCGAACCGAAACCGAAGCGAGTTGGATTGATCGGGACTGGGTGGTACGGCAAATCGGACTTGTTGCGGTTGGTTCAGATTTCGCCGGTCGAGGTTGTGTCGCTGTGCGATGTCGATCGGAAGATGCTCGGCGAGGCGGCGGAGCTTGTGGCGACACGGCAAGTCTCGAAGAAAAAGCCCCGGTTGTACGGCGACTATCGGAAGATGCTGGCGGAGAAAGATCTCGACATCGTCGAGGTCGCGACGCCAGATCATTGGCACGCTTTGGCGATGATCGAAGCGGTGAAAGCCGGTGCCGACATTTACGTGCAGAAGCCGACTGGCGTGGACATCGTCGAAAGCCAAGCGATGCTCGCGGCGGCTCGGAAGTATGGGCGAGTCGTCCAAGTCGGCACTCAGCGGCGCAGCACTCCGCATTTGGAGGAGGCTCGCGACATCATCCAACAAGGGAAGCTTGGCAACATCGCGCACGTTGAGATTTACTGCTACTACCACATGCGAAATCGCTCGACCGCGGCAGACACCGCGCCGCCGGAGAACCTCGATTACGAAATGTGGACCGGGCCGGCTCCGCTGCGACCGTTCAACGCGATCGCTCATCCGCGC